>NZ_JAMYBY010000010.1:0-256504 GCF_024126555.1 Pseudomonas sp. VE 267-6A | reverse complement strand
CAGACGCGGGATGGAGCAGTCTGGTAGCTCGTCGGGCTCATAACCCGAAGGTCGTCGGTTCAAATCCGGCTCCCGCAACCAAACATCAGAGAAGGCCACTTGAAAAAGTGGCCTTTTTTGTTGGGCGCTGTTTGGCCCATAGCAGGTTTTTGTTGTAAATCAACAATTAAGCATTGACAGCATCTCCATACGCTGTAGAATCCGCCCCACAGACGCGGGATGGAGCAGTCTGGTAGCTCGTCGGGCTCATAACCCGAAGGTCGTCGGTTCAAATCCGGCTCCCGCAACCAAACAACAGAAAAGGCCACTTTGAAAAAAGTGGCCTTTTTTGCGTCTGGCGAAAAGTACCTTCCCCTCCTCTCCATGCCCTTGCGGCAGCATGAAACTTCTTTAACTATCCTGATGGGCGCGGATCGGCATGATCGCGAGTAAGATTCAGACATTATTTTTCCATAGGGATTGGTAACTTGGTCGGATACATCGTCCAGTCGCGCGCAATCCAAAAAGGTGATTGATGCGCCCACAAACGCCCGAAGCAGAAACCCCCGTTAGCGCCGCCCAGCCCATCGCCCCGCATCGCCTGCGCTGGCTGGAACTGCTCAGCCGGTATCGTCAGCCGATCGGCCTGGCGGTCACCCTGCTACTGTTCGGCATCGCCCTGATTGCCTGTCGCCATCTGCTCAGCGAGCTGGATATCTATGCCCTGCACGATTCGCTGCTGAGTGTGCCCAAGCCCGCCCTGGCCGGTGCACTGCTGGCCACGGTCGCAGGCTTTGTCATCCTGCTGGGCTATGAATGGTCAGCCAGCCGTTATGCCGGGGTCCGGCTGCCTTCAGCCACCCTGGCCATGGGCGGCTTCTGTGCATTCGCCATCGGCAACGCGATCGGGTTGTCGCTGCTGTCCGGCGGCTCGGTGCGTTACCGGTTGTACGCCCGCCACGGCATAGGCGGTGCCGAAGTGGCCCGCATGACGCTGTTTGCCAGCCTGTCGCTGGGCTGCGCGCTGCCGCCGCTGGCAGCGCTGGCCACCCTGAGCAACCTGCCCGCCGCGGCCATGGCGCTGCGCACGCCGGCCCCGGTACTGGCAGCCATCGCCGTCGCGGTACTGGGCCTGAGCATGGCCCTGGCCTACGGGCTGTACCGGCGTCGACTGCCGGAACAGCCGCTGGCCGACAACCTGCTGGTACGCATACGCCGACGCACACTGCGCCTGCCGGGCGCGCGCCTGACCTTGCTGCAGTTGCTGATCACCGCACTGGACGTGGCCGCCGCCGCCACGGTGCTGTACCTGCTGCTGCCCGAGGCTCCGCCCTTCGGTGCGTTCCTGCTGGTGTACCTGCTGGCCCTGGCTGCCGGTGTGCTCAGCCACGTGCCCGGCGGGGTCGGGGTCTTTGAGGCCATCCTGCTGGCCGCCTTCGCCGACCAGCTGGGGGCAGCGCCACTTGCCGCTGCGCTGCTGCTGTACCGCCTGATCTATGTCGTGCTGCCGCTGCTGGTGGCCTGCGTGGTCCTGCTGGCCAGCGAAGCCAAGCGCTTTCTGTTCGCGCGCCAGGCCATGAAGGTGGCCTCCGGGCTTGCCGCACCGGTACTGGCGATTCTGGTGTTCCTGTCGGGCGTGGTGCTGTTGTTCTCCGGGGCCACGCCTGAAATCGACACGCGCCTGGAGCACCTGGGTTTCCTGGTGCCGCACCGCTTGATCGATGCCTCGCACTTCGGCGCCAGCCTGATCGGCGTGCTGTGCCTGCTGCTGGCCCAGGGCCTGCGGCGGCGCCTGTCGGCAGCCTGGATACTCACCACCGTGCTGCTGCTGGTCGGCGCCCTGCTGTCGCTGCTAAAGGGCTTCGACTGGGAAGAGGCCAGCCTGCTGACGTTTACCGCCTGCCTGCTGGCAGTGTTCCGCGGTTCGTTCTACCGGCCCAGCCGACTGCTCGAGCTGCCCTTCTCGCCGGTCTACGTGGTGGCCAGTGCCTGCGTGATCGGCGCGTCGGTGTGGCTGCTGCTGTTCGCCTACCAGGACGTGCCCTACAGCCACCAGCTGTGGTGGCAGTTCACCCTGGACGCCGATGCCCCGCGCGGGCTGCGCTCATTGCTCGGTAGCGCGGTACTGCTGGTGATCGTTGCACTGACCTGGCTGCTGCGTACCGCACGCCCGACCATCCACCTGCCTACAGGTGACGAGCTGCAACGGGCCAACCGCATCCTGCAGAGCTCCGACCAGCCCGATGGCGGCCTGGCGCTGACCGGCGACAAGGCGTTGCTGTTCCACCCTCAGGATGACGCCTTCCTGATGTACGCCCGCCGCGGGCGCAGCCTGGTGGCGCTGTACGACCCGATCGGCCCGGCCCAGCGCCGCGCCGAGATGATCTGGCAGTTTCGCGACCTGTGCGATATCCATCACGCTCGACCGGTGTTCTACCAGGTGCGTGCCGAGAACCTGCCCTTCTACATGGACATCGGCCTGACCGCGATCAAGCTGGGCGAAGAGGCCCGCGTGGACCTGCTGCGCTTCGACCTCGACGCCAAGGGCAAGGAGATGAAAGACCTGCGCTATACCTGGAACCGCGGCGGGCGCGACGGCCTGAGCCTGGAGATCCACGAGCCCGGGCAAGCCCCGCTCGAGGAACTGAAGGTGATTTCCGATGCCTGGCTCGAAGGCAAGAACGTGCGCGAAAAAGGCTTTTCGCTGGGCCGCTTCAGCGCAGAGTACCTGCAGCACTTCCGCATCGCGCTGATTCGCTTCCAGGGCCAGCCGGTGGCCTTTGCCAACCTGCTCGAAACCCACAGCCGCGAGCTGGCCAGCCTGGACCTGATGCGCGCGCACCCGCAAGCACCAAAGCTGACCATGGAGTTTCTGATGATCGGCCTGATCCAACACTACAAGACGCATGGATATGCGCGCTTCAGCCTCGGCATGGTGCCGTTGTCCGGGCTGCAGCCGCGTCGCGGCGCACCTCTGACCCAGCGCCTGGGCTCGATGGTGTTCCAGCGCGGCGAGCAACTGTACAACTTCCAGGGCCTGCGCCGCTTCAAAGACAAGTTCCAGCCTGACTGGGAACCCCGTTACATGGCCGTACCCGCCGGGCTCGATCCCCTGGTGGCCCTGGCCGATACTGCCGCCCTGATTGCAGGCGGCCTGACCGGATTGGTGAAACGCTGATGATTCGACGCTACTGGCTTCATGTACTGGCCGCCCTGGTGCTGGCCCTGCTCGCGGCGGCCCTGGGCTTCTGGCTGTGGGCCCGCCCTGCCCCGCAACCGCACCTTGAACATTTGACCCTGGCCGATGGCAGCAGCCTGGTGCGGGTTACCCCAAGCACGCGAGGCAAGGACCTGGTGGCCGTGGCCGTGCCGCAGGACCAGGCCCTGAGCGACAAGCAACTGATCGACCTGAGCCAGAGTGCCCGCGCCCAGCTGGTACAGGTGATCCTGCCGCCGAGCGACTGCAACCTGCAGCAGCAGGCGCTGCAGCAGGCCTTGCAACAGTTGCAGGGCACGCCGACGCTGGTTGCCGGCATCGGCCCGGGAGCCGGGCTGGCCTGGAGCTGGCTGGCCGGGCAGACCAACGACAAGGCCCAGGCCATCTCCGTGGGGTTCAGCATCGAGCAGCCCGGCTGCAGCGCCGCGCTGCCCAAGTCGGCCGCCCATGGTCACTGGAACGTGGCCTGGAACGACAACCCGGATGACGCCAGCGCCGCCTTCGTGCGCGACCAGGCCAATGCACAGACCAGCATCAGCGATTACGACATCCACCTGCCCCAGGTGCTCAAGGCCCAGCTGACCCAGGCCCTGCTGGGCGTGGATGGCAATGCATTGAGCATTCCGGTGGTGGAGGTACCGGCCGGCCAGACCACCGACACCGTGACGCTGTTCCTGTCCGGCGATGGCGGCTGGCGCGACCTTGACCGCGACGTGGCGGGCGAGATGGCCAAGCTGGGCTACCCGGTGGTGGGCATCGATACCCTGCGCTACTACTGGCAGCACAAGACACCGGAGCAGAGCGCAGTCGACCTGTCCGAGCTGATGCAGCACTACCGCCAGAAGTGGGGCACCAAACGCTTCGTACTGACCGGCTATTCATTCGGTGCCGACGTGCTGCCGGCGATCTACAACCGCTTGCCACCCGAAGACCAGAAGCGCATCGATGCGGTGATTCTGCTGGCGTTCGCGCGCAGTGGCAGTTTCGAGATCGAGGTCGAGGGCTGGCTGGGCAATGCCGGCAAAGAGGCGCCAACCGGGCCTGAGATGGCCAGGATGCCGCCGAGCAAGGTGCTGTGCATCTATGGTGAAGAAGAGGCCGATGAAAGCGGCTGCACCGACCATACCGCCGTGGGTGAGCGCGTGAAGCTGCCCGGCGGGCACCACTTCGACGAAAACTACCCGGCCCTGGCCAAGCGCCTGATCAGCGAGATCGAAACGCGCCAGGGAAAGTCCAGCGTCGCTGAACAGTAGAAGCCTCGCCGGCAAGGCCGGCTCCTGCAACGGATCGCATCCTGCAGGAGCCGCCTTGGCGGCGAAAGGCCCCGCTAGATCTCCACCTGCGTACCCAGCTCGATCACCCGGTTCAATGGCAGGTTGAAGAACCTCAGGTTGCCGTTGGCATTCTTCAGCAGGAAGGCAAACAGCACCCCACGCCAGCGCGACATGCCCACCAGCTTGGATGCGATCACCGTCTCGCGGCTGAGGAAGTAGGTGGTGCGCATGGGGCTGAAATCCAGCTCGTCCAGGTGACACAGCTTCAACGCCGCCGGCACGTCCGGCTCGTCCATGAAGCCGAAATGCAGGATCACCCGGTAGAACCCCTCGCCATACCCCTCCACCTCGAAACGCCGCTGTGGCGGTACCCGCGGTGAATCCTCGTTGACCACGGTGAGCAACACCACCTGGCGGTGCAGCACCTGGTTGTGCAGCATGTTGTGCAGCAGCGCATGGGGCACCGCGTCCGAACGTGCGGTCAGGAACACCGCCGTACCTTCCACACGGTGCGGCGGCTGCACGCGGATGCTGGCGATGAACACCGGCAATGGCAACGCGCCCTCATCCAGGCGCTCCACCAGGATCTGCTTGCCGCGCTTCCAGGTGGTCATCAGGATGAACAGCGCAATCCCTGCCAGCACCGGGAATGCCCCACCCTGCAGCACCTTGGGCACGTTGGCGGCAAAGAACAGCCCGTCGACGAACAGAAAGCCCAGCAGTACCGGTACCGCCAGCAGCGGTGGCCACTTCCACAGCAGCAACATCACCGCCGAAACCAGGATGGTGGTGATCAGCATGGTCCCGGTTACCGCGACGCCATAGGCCGACGCCAGCGCGCCGGAGGACTCGAAGCCAAGCACCAGCAGGATCACCCCGACCATCAGCGACCAGTTGACCGCCCCGATGTAGATCTGCCCCTGCTCGTCGCTGGAGGTGTGCTGGATCTGCATGCGCGGCACATAACCAAGCTGGATGGCCTGGCGGGTGAGGGAGAAGGCCCCGGAAATCACCGCCTGGGAAGCGATCACGGTGGCCAGGGTGGCCAGCCCGACCAGCGGCACCAGCGCCCAGCCGGGGGCCAGCAGGTAGAACGGGTTGCGTGCCGCTTCGGGGTTCTCCAGCAGCAATGCGCCCTGACCGAAATAGTTGAGCACCAGCGCCGGCAGCACCAGCGCGAACCAGGCCCGCGCGATCGGTTTGCGGCCAAAATGCCCCATGTCGGCGTACAAGGCCTCGGCCCCGGTCAGCGCCAGCACCACGGCGCCCAGAATCGCCACGCCCATGCCGGGGTGGACGATGAAGAAGCGCACGGCCCAGATCGGGTTGAGCGCCTGCAGCACTTCGGGGCGCTGGACGATGCCGTGCACGCCCAGGGCCGCCAGCACCACGAACCAGGCCACCATCACCGGCCCGAACAGAATGCCGATGCGCGCGGTACCGTGCTTCTGGATCAGAAACAGCGCCACCAGCACGACCAGCGCCACCGGTATCACCCAGTGATCGATGCCATCGAACGCCAGTTGCATGCCTTCGACCGCCGACAGCACCGAAATCGCCGGGGTGATCATGCTGTCGCCATAGAACAGCGCCGCACCGAACAAGCCGAACACCACCAGCAG
Source organism: Pseudomonas sp. VE 267-6A (assembly GCF_024126555.1). Lineage (NCBI taxonomy): Bacteria > Pseudomonadati > Pseudomonadota > Gammaproteobacteria > Pseudomonadales > Pseudomonadaceae > Pseudomonas > Pseudomonas sp. VE 267-6A. The sequence continues at coordinate 250,412 of NZ_JAMYBY010000010.1, read as the reverse complement.
CGCACGCAACCTGGGATAAGGTGCAGCCGCTCGTCGGGCCAGCGCGGTCAGGGCCATGATGCCACCCTCCCCCTGGTTGTCCGCGCGCAGGATGAACAGCACGTACTTGATCGACACCACCCAGATCAGCGACCACAGGATCAACGCCAGGATGCCCAGCACACCATCATGGTTGACCGGCACCCCGTAGCCGCCGGAGAAGACTTCCTTGAGGGTATACAAGGGGCTGGTACCGATATCGCCGTATACCACCCCGACTGCCGCCACCAGCAGGCTCAGCGGCTTTGCCGCCGTATGCCCGGCATTGGCCTGACTGCTTGCCTGAACCATCAACCACTCCCGCAACCAAGACCCAGAGGCCGGCGAAATTCGCGCCAGGCGCTATCATTTTTGCAACCCGTCGCAGCGTGCCGAACGCAGCGCTGAACGACGCGGGAGCGATGGCGCGAAGCATAGCGCAGCGTTCGTCGCATTTCTGCTAGTCAAGCGCGTTGTGCCTCGCTAGAATTGCGCACTTTTTGATCAGAGGCGCCCCAAAGCGCCCGTCAGGGCTGCCACCTTCGCGTGCCAAGCAGCCCCTCTACACCGAGGTTAACCATGTCCACCACCGCCACGCCCACCACGCCAAAGGTCGGCTTCGTTTCCCTGGGTTGCCCCAAAGCCCTGGTCGATTCCGAGCGCATCCTGACCCAGCTGCGCATGGAAGGCTATGAAGTCGTGCCCACCTACGAGGATGCCGACGTGGTGGTGGTCAACACCTGTGGCTTCATCGACTCGGCCAAGGCCGAATCGCTGGAAGTGATCGGCGAGGCCATCAAGGAAAACGGCAAGGTCATCGTTACCGGCTGCATGGGTGTCGACGCCAACAACATTCGCGACGTGCACCCCAGCGTGTTGTCGGTGTCCGGGCCGCAGCAGTACGAGCAGGTAGTCAACGCCGTGCACGAAGTGGTGCCACCACGTCAGGACCACAATCCGCTGATCGATCTGGTGCCGCCCCAGGGTGTCAAGCTGACCCCGCGTCACTACGCCTACCTGAAGATTTCCGAAGGCTGCAACCACACCTGCAGCTTCTGCATCATTCCGTCGATGCGTGGCAAGCTGGTCAGCCGCCCGGTGGGCGAGGTGCTGAGCGAGGCCGAGCGCCTGGTCAAGGCCGGCGTCAAGGAGCTGCTGGTGATCTCCCAGGACACCAGCGCCTACGGCGTCGACGTCAAGTACAAGACCGACTTCTGGAACGGCCGGCCGGTCAAGACGCGCATGCTCGAGCTGTGCGAAGCGCTCAGCAGCCTGGGCGTGTGGGTGCGCCTGCACTATGTGTACCCGTACCCGAACGTCGATGACGTGATCCCGCTGATGGCCGCCGGCAAGCTGCTGCCGTACCTGGACATCCCGTTCCAGCACGCCAGCCCCAAAGTGCTCAAGTCGATGAAGCGTCCTGCCTTCGAAGACAAGACCCTGGCACGCATCAAGAAATGGCGCGAACAGTGCCCGGAGCTGATCATCCGCTCCACCTTCATCGTCGGCTTCCCCGGCGAGACCGAGGAAGACTTCCAGTACCTGCTCGACTGGCTCACCGAAGCCCAGCTCGACCGCGTCGGCTGCTTCCAGTACTCGCCCGTCGAAGGCGCACCGGCCAACGACCTGGACCTGCCCGTGGTTCCTGATGACGTCAAGCAGGACCGCTGGGATCGCTTCATGGCCCACCAGCAGGCCATCAGCAGCGCACGCCTGCAACTGCGCATCGGCAAGCGCATCGAAGTGCTGATCGACGAAGTGGAGGAGCAGGGCTCGGTGGGCCGCAGCTTCTTCGACGCCCCGGAGATCGACGGCAATGTGTTCATCGACGGCGACCACGGCTTCAAGCCGGGGGACAAGGTCTGGTGCGTCGTCACCGATGCCGACGAATACGACCTGTGGGCCGAGCCTGTCTGACGCTTTGCGGCCTGGAAAAGCCCTGCCATCATGGCGGGGCTTTTTATTGGACTATCGTGTCCAGTACGGACACCCCAGGAGACCCTGCGATGCGCGCGCATTCCACCGTGCAAACCCCTAGCCCCCACGACTACCCTCGCCTGCTGCAGGTATGGGAAGCCTCGGTACGTGCCACCCACGATTTTCTCCCCGACAGCTACATCGTGCTGCTGCGTGAACTGGTGCCCAAGTACCTGGATGCAGTGATGCTGATCTGCTGCAAGGACAGCCAGCAACGCATCACCGGCTTTGCCGGTGTAGCGGCCGGGCGTGTCGAAATGCTGTTCGTCGACCCGCAGTATCGCGGTCAGGGCATCGGCAAGCAGTTGCTGCGGCATGCCATCAATGAGCTGAACGCCGATGAGCTCGACGTCAACGAGCAGAATCCCCAGGCCATCGGCTTCTATGCCAGCCAAGGCTTCGAAGTCATCGGGCGCTCGGAAAAGGACGGCATGGGCAAACCCTACCCCCTGCTTCACCTCAGGCTAGGTCGTACACAGTCTGCGAGCACGGGCTGAAGGACGCTGTAAGGCCGATCCGAAAATCATCCCCTCACGGCATTAATAGCCGCCCGGCACGAATGTAGCCGGGCCTTCGCTCGCCCGGGCGGTTACAATGGGCGCCTTTCCCTGTGCCACGGCCGCCGTCATGTCTGAACCCATTCGTCTTTCCAAACGCCTTATCGAACTGGTCGGCTGCTCCCGACGGGAGGCCGAACTCTATATCGAAGGCGGTTGGGTGACCGTTGACGGCAACGTCGTCGACGAGCCACAGCTCAAGGTCGACGGCCAGGTCGTCGCCCTGCTGCCGGGCGCCAAGGCCGAAGCCCTGGAACCGGTAACCCTGCTGCTGCACCAGGCCGCCGACCAGGACAGCGAAAGCGCTCGCCTGAGCATGACCCCGGCCACCTTGTCCGAGGCCCACGCCGAAGGGCATCGCCCGCTCAAGGGCCACTTTGCCCGGCTGACCTGCGTCGCCGAGCTGCAACAGGGCGCCAGCGGCCTGCAGGTGTACAGCCAGGACTGGCGTGCCGTGCGCAAGGTCACCTCGGACCTGGCCAAGCTGGAGCAGGAGTATGTGGTCGAGGTCAGCGGCGAGATGGTTGCCCATGGCCTCGAACGCCTTAACCGCGGTTTCACCTGGAAGGGCCAGGAATTGCCCCGCATCAAGGCCAGCTGGCAGAACGAGACGCGCCTGCGCATGGTGCTGAAAAACCCGACGCCGGGGCTGATCGAACTGCTGTGCCGCAGTGTCGGTGTCAGCGTGGTCAGCATGCGCCGTATCCGCCTGGGCGGCGTGGCCATGAGCAAGCTGCCGCTGGGCCAGTGGCGCTACCTGTCCAGCAAAGAAAAATTCTAGGCCTCGCCACTCGGGCGTTGCCACTTGATCAGGATTGTCCAATGATTCACAACGATGTGCTGCGCAGCCTGCGCTACATGCTGGATATCAGCGATGCCAAACTGGCAGAGATCACCCGCATCAACGGTTTTGACGTCAGCGATGCCGACATTGCCAGCTACCTGAAAAAAGACGAGGAAGAAGGCTTCGTGCGCTGCCCGGATGAGGTCATCGCGCATTTTCTCGATGGCCTGGTGGTGTTCAAGCGTGGTCGCGACGAGAGCCGCCCGCCTCTGCCGGTCGAACTGCCGGTCACCAACAACATCATCCTGAAAAAACTGCGGGTGGCCTTCGAGCTCAAGGAAGACGACCTGCATGCCATTCTCAAGGCGGCGGATTTTTCGGTATCCAAGCCTGAACTCAGCGCCCTGTTCCGCAAGGTCGGCAACAGCAACTACCGCCCCTGTGGCGACCAGTTGCTGCGCAACTTCCTCAAGGGCCTGACCCTGCGAGTGCGTGGCTGATTCGATCATGGCCTACAGTGTCGAGCCGGTCGGCTACGTGCGCTCCTGCTTCAAGGAGAAGTTCGCCATCCCGCGCCAACCGCAGCTGGCTCCGGCTGCGCGCGGGGTGCTGGAGCTGGTATCGCCTTTCGATCAGGGGGAAGCGGTTGCCGGGCTAGAGCAGGTCAGCCACGTGTGGCTGCTGTTCCTGTTTCATCAGGCCCTGGAAGAGAAGCCGCGCCTGAAGGTGCGCCCGCCGCGCCTGGGCGGCAACACGTCGATGGGCGTGTTCGCCACCCGCGCCACCCACCGGCCAAACGGCATCGGGCAGTCGGTGGTGAAGCTGGAGGGCGTCGAGGCCGGGCGACTGCTGCTGTCGGGCATCGACCTGCTGGACGGCACGCCGGTCATCGATATCAAGCCCTATGTACCCTATGCCGACAGCGTAGCCGGGGCGGTCAATCACATGGCCAGCGCCCCGCCTGCGCCGATCACGGTGCAATGGAGCAACTCGGCACTGCAGCAGGCCCATGCGCATGCGCTGCGTCTCGCAGAGCCATTGGTAGAGCTGATAGAACAATGCCTGGCACAGGATCCACGCCCGGCCTATCAGGTGCCCCCGGTCGAGCGCGTGTACGGGGTCAGGTTCTGGGATGTGGAGGTACGCTGGCACTACCCTCAGCTGGATACGATCCGGGTGCTGGAGGTGGTGCGCGAGGCGTAGGGCCGGCGCCCGCGAGGTCGCAGGAACGCAGCGCCGGCGAATGCCGCACCACAAATCCAGGGCAAAAAAAAACGCAGACCACGGTCTGCGTTTTTTACTGGTACTGCCTGCTTACTTCTCGACGAACGCACGCTCGATCAGATAGTCACCTGGCTCGCGCATGCGCGCGGAGACTTTCAGGCCGAAGCTGTTCAGGACTTCGCTGGTTTCATCCAGCATGCTCGGGCTACCGCAGATCATCGCACGATCGTCCTGCGGGTTGATCGGCGGCAGGCCGATGTCGCTGAACAGTTTGCCGCTGCGCATCAGGTCAGTCAGGCGTCCCTGGTTCTCGAACGGCTCGCGGGTGACGGTGGGGTAGTAGATCAGTTTTTCACGCAGCGCCTCACCGAAGAACTCGTTCTGCGGCAGGTGCTCGGTGATGAACTCGCGATAGGCCACTTCGTTGACGTAGCGCACACCGTGGACCAGGATCACTTTCTCGAAGCGCTCGTAGGTTTCCGGGTCCTGGATGACGCTCATGAACGGTGCCAGGCCAGTGCCGGTGCTCAGCAGGTACAGGTGCTTGCCCGGGTTCAGGTCATCCAGCACCAGGGTGCCGGTAGGCTTCTTGCTGATGATGATCTCGTCGCCTTCCTTCAGGTGCTGCAACTGCGAGGTCAGCGGGCCGTCCGGCACCTTGATGCTAAAGAACTCCAGATGCTCTTCCCAGTTAGGGCTGGCGATCGAATAGGCGCGCATGAGCGGGCGGCCGTTAGGCTGTTGCAGGCCGATCATCACGAACTGACCGTTCTCGAAGCGCAGGCCCGGGTCGCGGGTGCACTTGAAGCTGAACAGGGTGTCGTTCCAGTGATGAACACTGAGGACACGTTCGTGGTTCATGTTGCTCATGTACGGGGGCTCCTGAAAAATAACGCAGCGCTGACCGTGAGCGCGATTGCGCGATAGTTTAGTGCGAGCGACAATATCTGTTAAATGAATTATCAAGATATGTCTTATCGGTTATATAGATATGCGATTTACACTGCGTCAACTTCAGGTCTTCGTGGCCGTCGCGCAACACCAGAGCGTCTCCCGTGCGGCCGGGATACTGGCGCTGTCGCAGTCGGCTGCGAGCACCTCCATCACCGAGCTTGAACGGCAATCCAGCTGTCAGCTGTTCGATCGTGCCGGCAAGCGCCTGAGCCTCAATGCACTGGGGCACCAGCTGCTGCCCCAGGCCGTGGCCCTGCTCGACCAGGCCAAGGAAATCGAGGACCTGCTCAACGGCAAGTCCGGCTTCGGCTCTCTGGCAGTGGGCGCCACACTGACCATCGGCAACTACCTGGCCACCTTGCTGATCGGCAGCTTCATGCAGGTTCACCCGGAGAGCCAGGTCAAACTGCATGTACAGAACACCGCCCATATCGTGCATCAGGTCGCGCACTATGAAATTGATCTGGGTCTTATAGAAGGCGATTGCAACCACCCCGACCTGGAGGTTCAGCCCTGGGTCGAGGACGAACTGGTGGTGTTCTGCGCGCCGCAGCACCCCTTGGCGCTCAAGGGTCGCGCCAGCCTTGAGGAACTGACCCATGAAGCCTGGATTCTGCGCGAGCAGGGTTCAGGCACGCGCCTGACCTTTGACCAGGCGATGCGCCACCATCGCTCGACACTCAACATCCGCCTGGAGCTGGAACATACCGAAGCGATCAAACGCGCGGTGGAATCAGGGCTCGGGATCGGCTGCATTTCACGTCTGGCGCTGCGCGATGCGTTTCGTCGCGGCAGCCTGGTGGCGGTGGAAACCCCCGACCTGGACCTGGCGCGGCAGTTCTACTTCATCTGGCACAAGCAGAAGTACCAGACCTCGGCGATGCGCGAGTTTCTGGAGTTGTGCCGCAACTTTACCGCCGGGGTACGACGCAGCGACGAAATCGTGCTGCCGCACATTGCCTAGAGCAGAATCACCGCCCACACCACCGCCACGATGCTCAACGCCACGAACTGGGCAGCACTGCCCATGTCCTTGGCGTTCTTGGACAACGGGTGGCGGTCCAGGGAAATACGATCGATCGCGGCTTCCACGGCAGAGTTGAGCAGCTCGACGATCAGCCCCAGCAGGCACACCGCGATCAGGATCGCGCGTTCGGCACGGCTTACATCCAGCCAGAAGGCGACCGGGATCAGTACCACGTTGAGCAGCACCAACTGACGAAACGCCGCTTCGCCGGTAAAGGCGGCGCGCAGGCCGTCGAACGAATAGCCGGCGGCGTTGAACACTCGTTTAAGGCCGGTCTGGCCCTTGAAAGGCGACATAGAAAGCCACTTGAACCCAATGAGGAGCGATGCAGGCTAGTGCACGCCGAGTCAAAAAAGCGTGAAGGCCAGTGGCCTTAACTCGTTGAAACCGATTCCAATTGTTGCAGCAACAACGCGGCCTGGGTGCGCGTACGCACGCCCAGCTTGCGGAAGATAGCGGTGACGTGGGCCTTGATGGTGGCCTCCGACACACTCAGCTCATAGGCAATCTGCTTGTTCAGCAGGCCTTCGCACACCATGGTCAACACGCGGAATTGCTGTGGGGTAAGGCTGGCCAGGCCCTCGCTGGCGGCCTTGGCTTCAGCGGACACATCGATCTTCTCGAAGGCTTGCGGCGGCCACCAGACATCGCCATCGAGCACTTTCTTGACCGCGTCCTGAATCTGCTCCAGGGGGCTGGATTTTGGGATAAAACCACTGGCACCGAATTCTCGGGACTTTACCACCACGGCCGCCTCTTCCTGGGCCGAGACCATCACCACCGGGATTTGCGGATACTGACCGCGCAGCAGCACCAGCCCCGAGAAACCATAGGCACCGGGCATGTTCAGGTCCAGCAGCACCAGGTCCCAGTCGTTTTTCTCGGCCAGGCGGGTTTCCAGTTCGGCGATGCTTGCCACCTCAACCAGTCGAACGTCCGGACCAAGGCCCAGGGTAACGGCCTGGCGCAGCGCACTGCGAAACAGCGGGTGGTCATCGGCAATCAGGATTTCGTATGTGGCCATCGATCTAATGATCCTGTTCTGTGCAGGCGCAGCCAGCGTGGGGGCGCCTGGCGGGGCAGCTCAAGGGCATCGGGCGGCAGTGCCGGAAGCCAAAAAGGCACGTCGGGGCCAGGAAAACAGCATTCAAGCCTTCGTCGTGCCCGAATCGGCGCCAAGGATGCCGAGCCCGGACCGGGTGGTCAAGTTCAAAGCCCGGTGGTTGTCTCGTAGCTCATGGCGCCAGTGCACACATTATGAAGCAAAGTGACGTACTTGCCCCTTGAACTATAGGAAGGGCCGCAGTTTTTGGTGCACGGCATCGTCTTCATCCAGCACAAGCCTGTTCTTGGCACCCAGATAATGGGTGCTGAATACGTCCAGATAGGCATCCAGTGCCTGCGAGGCCTGCTGATCATCGGCCAGTTCCAGACACATGGCTGCCACTTCAGCGGTACAGAAATGGTCGTCGCGCCGCGAGCGGCGCAATGTGTAGCGCGAGATCTGTTCAGGCTGCAGATTGAGCACCGGGAACCGTTCCAGGTACGGGCTTTTGCGAAACATCTTGCGGGCTTCGGGCCACGTGGCATCCAGCAGAATGAACAGCGGGCGCTTGCCCGACGCTGGGGCGACGCTGCTGACCACTCGCTCCGGCGCCACGAACTCACCCGGGAAAACGATGTAGGGCTGCCACTGTGGATCATCGAGCAGCGCCTGCAACTGTGCATCCATCGCCTTGCGCTCCCAGGCAAACGCCGTGGTGTCACCGATCACGTCGGCAATCAGCCAGCCCGTGTTCGTAGGCTTGAGGGGTTCGGTGTCATGCATGAGCAGGCAAATGCCCGAGTGCGCCTGCACCCGCGGGCGCCAGGCACACAGACAGTACTCGGGGATTACCCGGCAGCCGGGACAGCGTGGCGCACGCGAGCCGCGCGCGACGAAGGGTTTGACACTGCGCGCCAGGCGCTCGGCGCGCAGGCGCGAGACGGCATGGCTCATGACAGGGCGCAACGGTGGCAATGGGGATGGCAATAAAGGCAGGGCACGACGCAGGCTCAGCGAGACTAAAACCCCGGCAGTTTACCAGAGCCCGCCTCCACTGGCCGTATTTGCCGTGCAGCGTTGCGCGCTACTCCCTTATAATCTCCAGCCTGTACAGACCTGCCAGTACTGCCATCGCGCCTGTGACGGAACACTGCGCGCAATGACCGGTCAAATCGCCAGTTATCGAACCAGGAGAGATTCATGCTGCGTTTCATTGCCCCATCCTTGAGCCTGTTGCTTGCCCTGCCGTTGGGCGCGCATGCCGTCTCCAAGCAAGAGTACGCCCTGAACCAGAAGCTTCAAGAAGTCGCCAAGGAAAGCAGCGTGGGTACCCCTCGGGCAATCAACGAAGACATCCTCGATCAGGGCTACACTGTCGAAGGCAACCAGTTGATCAACCACCTCAGCGTTCGCGCCGGCCATGCACAAAAAATGCAGCAAAACCCGGAAGTCATGCGCGGCCAACTGGGAGACAGCGTGTGCCGTAACACCGGCTTTCGCCAGTTGATGGACCGCGGTGCCGTGCTGACCTACCGTTTCACCGAGTACAAGACCAACCGCCCGGTGATCGACCAGTCGTTCAACAAGGCCAGTTGCGTTTCCGGGCAGAAGAAGAAGTAACCAGCGTTCTCTGTTGCGCCGCTGCTCGCCATCGGCGCGCAGCTCAGCGATCAAGGCCTGAATGTGACGCGTACTCTACGCACGGTCACTACAGGCCTTGTCACTTCAGGCCCCGGTTGTTGGCCTGTACTGCGCAGTTCGGGCCCGGCTTGTCCGCCCGGCTCCCACCTGAACATCATGTACAGCCCATTGCCTGCCGCGTCCTCGCGAGCCCACGATCGACACCGGCATAACCCTGCGACAAGGTCTAGATTTATAGCCAGGACCTTTCACTTTGCGGACAAGCAGAGGGGCCTGACCGATGTGCGGCCAGGCCGAAGGTTTTGCTGCAAAAGGAGAAGTTGAATGCCGTACCAGACCAACGAATTGCTAGCCAACCATTTCAAGAACAATGCAATCGACCTGACCCACCTCGAACAACAGCTCAACCTGGTCGCCCCCAACAGCCCCAACCTGCCACTGTATCGGGACATGATGCTGACCGTGTTGCGCATGGCGCACGATGACAGCGACCGCTGGAGCGCCAAGATCACCCTGCAGGCACTGCGTGAACTCGACCACGCCTTCCGTGTGCTGCACCAGTACAAGGGGCGACGCAAGGTCACCGTGTTCGGCTCGGCACGCACCCCGGTCGAACACCCCATGTATGCCCTGGCCCGCGAGCTGGGTGCGACCCTGGCGCGCTCGGACCTGATGGTGATCACCGGGGCCGGGGGCGGCATCATGGCTGCGGCTCACGAAGGCGCAGGCGTCGACAACTGCCTGGGCTTCAACATCACCCTGCCCTTCGAGCAGCACGCCAATGCCACGGTGGATGGAACGGACAAGTTGCTGCCGTTCCACTTCTTTTTCATTCGCAAGCTGTTCTTCGTCAAGGAAGCTGACGCGCTGGTACTGTGTCCGGGCGGTTTCGGCACCCTGGACGAGGCCCTGGAAGTGCTGACACTGATCCAGACCGGCAAGAGTCCGCTGGTGCCGGTGGTACTGCTCGACTCACCGGGGGGGACCTTCTGGCAGGATGCACTGGACTTCATTACCCGCCAGCTCGAAGGCAATCGCTACATCCTGCCGAACGACCTGAAGCTGGTGCGCCTGGTGAACAACGCCGACGATGCGGTAGCGGAAATCAACCAGTTCTACAGCAACTACCACTCCAGCCGCTGGCTGAAGAACCAGTTCGTGATTCGCACACACCACCCGCTCAGCGAAGCGGCCCTGCTCGACATCCAGCAGTCCTTCGCCGACCTGCGCCTGAGTGGCGACTTCCATCAGCACGCCTACGCAGGCGAGGAGCATGACGAGGCACAGTTCAGCCACTTGTCACGCCTGGCTTTTGCCTTCAATGGACGCGATCAGGGCCGCCTGAGAGAGCTGGTGGACTTCATCAACCGCTCGGAAAACTGGGCAAAGCCTCAGCACAATGAAGCCCCGCAACGGGCACGTGAACCCCTCAAGGTCACCTGAAAAGCCACACCGTGAACATGCCTGGCCTACCCCCTTTCGGGGTCGGCCATCGCTCAATCGTCCAGGCTGCGACCACTCAGCACACGACCGACCATCTCCATGGAAAAACCACGGTAGACCAGAAAACGGGTTTGCTGTGCGCGACTGCGCGGATCGGAGGGCAGTTGCCCGGAAAACTTGCGTTGCCATACATCGATCAGCAGGCTTTGCCAGTCGATGCCGCACTCACGCAAGGCCTGTTCGATATCACTACGCTGCAAACCGCGCTGACTGAGCTCTTCACGGATACGCGCAGGGCCATAGCCCGAACGGGAGCGGTAACTGATGAAACTTTCGAGATAGCGCGCTTCGCTGAGCAGGCCCTCTTCCGTCAGACGGTCGAGTTCCTGGTCGATCAATTCGAGCTCAGCGCCGCGCTGACGCAACTTGCGCGTCAGCTCGACACGACCATGCTCGCGTCGCGCGAGCAGGTCCATAGCTGTCCGCCTTACGGCGACGGGGGTATCGAGTACGACGGACATGGTCTATCTGCAAATCAGAAGTTGGCGTCGGCGTCAGCGTCGACCAGATCATCTTCAGGTTCTGCAGCAGCCGTTTTACCAGCAGCCGCAGCAGCTGCAGCTTCAACACCACCGGTCAGCAGCTTGTCACGGATCTGCTTCTCGAGGGTCGCGGCGATTTCCGGGTTCTCTGCCAGGAACTTGGCGGAGTTGGCTTTACCCTGACCGATCTTGCTGCCCTGGTAGCTGTACCAGGCACCGGCTTTTTCGAGGAAGCCGTGCAGCACGCCCAGGTCGATGATCTCACCGTTGCGGTAGATGCCCTTGCCATACAGAATCTGGAACTCGGCCTGGCGGAACGGCGGCGCCACCTTGTTCTTGACGATTTTGACGCGGGTTTCGCTGCCGACCACTTCGTCGCCTTCCTTCACCGCGCCGGTACGGCGGATGTCCAGACGTACCGAAGCGTAGAACTTCAGCGCGTTACCACCGGTGGTGGTTTCCGGGCTGCCGAACATCACGCCGATTTTCATGCGGATCTGGTTGATGAAGATCACCAGGCAGTTGGCGTTCTTGATGTTGCCGGTGATCTTGCGCAGTGCCTGGGACATCAGGCGAGCCTGCAGGCCCACGTGCATGTCGCCCATTTCGCCTTCGATCTCGGCCTTGGGTACCAGGGCCGCCACGGAGTCGACGATGATCACGTCGACAGCGTTGGAGCGCACCAGCATGTCGGTGATTTCCAGGGCCTGCTCACCGGTGTCCGGCTGCGAGACCAGCAGGTCGTCGACATTGACGCCCAGCTTGCCGGCGTACTCGGGGTCGAGGGCGTGTTCGGCGTCGACGAATGCGCAGGTGGCGCCGGCTTTTTGTGCCTGGGCGATCACCGACAGGGTCAGCGTGGTCTTACCCGACGACTCAGGACCGTAGATTTCGACGATACGGCCCTTTGGCAGGCCGCCGATGCCCAGAGCAATGTCCAGACCCAGCGAGCCGGTCGAGATTGCCGGAATCGCCTGGCGATCGTGATCGCCCATGCGCATGACCGCGCCTTTACCGAATTGACGTTCGATCTGACCCAGGGCCGCAGCCAAGGCACGCTTCTTGTTGTCGTCCATTGAAGTCCTCACGTAATCATCGATAGGGCCTGACGGCCACAACACCTGTATAAGTAGCCAGTATTATTCCACAGGGTTTTCTTTCCGCCTACCCCCGATTTGCGATTTACTCTGCGCCAAGCTGTAACAAGCCCTCTAGGGCGGCGATTACCGTTTGTCGGCGCACCGCATCGCGGTCGCCATCGAAGTGCCGGCGCTCGCTGGCCACACGCGCACCGTCGCCCCAGGCCAGCCATACAGTGCCCACCGGTTTGGCCGGCGAGCCGCCATCGGGCCCTGCCACACCGCTGACCGCCACGGCAAAGCGTGCCCCGCTGGCAGCCTGGGCGCCGCGCACCATGGCTTCGACCACTTCCTGGCTGACCGCACCGACCTGCGGGAACAGTGCCTGGTCTACCCCCAGCTGGCGAGTCTTCTGGGTGTTGGAGTAGGTCACGTAGCCCGCTTCGAACCAGGCCGAACTGCCAGGAATACGTGTGATGGCCTCGGCGATACCACCGCCGGTGCAGGACTCGGCCGTGGTGACTTGGGCATTGTAACGGCGCAGGTGTTCCCCCAGCCGGGCAGAAAGTGCGGTGATCGGGTCCATGGCAGGCTCCTTGAAGGTCTGGCGCCTACCCTACACCAGCTATCGGCGTGGCTGAACACTCAAGGTGTGAGCGCGCGTATGTAACCCTGGCAGGCGCGCAGGGCGATCAGTCCGGCGTCACCGGCATCGGTGATGGCGATAATTCGTCGAGCATGCGCCGGGTCAAGTCGGGCGCGTGGGGCGCCATGATCCAGGCTGCCGGCGCCGGGGGCGGCAGGCAGGTCGGGGGTGGCGTCGCGGTCGAGAAGGACCGACAACCGCAGATCAGCAGTAGCCAGCCGATCACGCAAGCGTGCCTGAGCCTGTTGTGCATCGAGAAGCTCCTGATAATGGGTGTTGTCGTTCAAGTCCAGCTGGCGCTCCAGCACATGGCGTTGCTGGCGTTCGCCCTGCAGCTCGGCGGCAGCACGCTCGGCCAGTTGCTGGCGTTCGAATGCCCAGGCCTGTTGCTGCTGCGCCAGCTGGCGGCCCAGGCGCCAGCCCTGGACCTGCCAGGTCAATGCGCAGGCCAGCAGCACCAGGCTCAGCAGCACGCCAGCGTGCAAGCGGTTCAACACAGCACCTCGCGGGCGCGGGCCCAGAGTTTGAGGCGATCCTCCAGGCCATTGAGGCCACCGTTGATATGCCGCGTGATGCGGTTGAACTCACCGCGGTCGGCCAGCGCGTTAAGCCCGCGCGAGTGCCAGAACCAGGCAGCCGACTCGGCGGCCCAACGCGGTTGCTCGAGCAACTGCGGCAACTCCAGCAGACGCTCGTCGCCAAACAGCGCCATGCTGCAGGCGCGGTAATTGTTGCGCCCTGTAACCTGGATCAGCCCCCTGCCGCAGTACCGCTGACCGTCGCCGTCCGCCTCCGGCGTGTTGCCCAGGCGCAGGGCCAGGGCGCCGGTGTCGTAACGGGACAGGTAGCGATCGCTGCCCAGCTCCTTCACGTAACGCAGGTGGCCCGACTCGTGGCCGATCTGCGCGAGGAAGGCGGCAATGCGTCGGGGGTTGTCGATTTCCCAACGGGCCATGGCAGTGTTCAGGGCGGGTACAAAAATGCCGGCATTGGCGCCGGCACCGGGAAGAATCTGCATCAAGTTCTGCTGAGTGATGACCATCATCATTCTCCAAAATGCATAGGGGTTCAGGCCTGTCCGGCCTTGAGCGAACGACCGGCATTACCCTGCCCGCCCTTGGCCCTGGCCTTGCCTTGCTTGCCGCCATTGCACTCGACCGTGGTGCTCCACCCGGACGCGCTGAACACCTGCTCGATCGACTCGATCAGGTACTCGCCATCGAGGCCAGGCTTGAAGCCCTGGGCGTCGAGGATGCGTTCGACGAACAGGTCGGTGCGGCCCGGCATTTCCAGGCGCAGGCTGGCGGTGCTGCGGTTGAGCGCCGCCAGGCGGGCCTTGGCGGCCTGCTCGGCAGCGCTACGGTTGGGGTACAGGTGGCGGTCGGTGTGCACAGGCGACAGGCCGTCGGGCGCGTCGTCGTTGGGCAGGTCGACCACGCTCTGCTGGCCGGTCTTGCTGTCCAGATGACGCGTTTGCACGGCCTTGTGGGTGCCTTTGTCGGTCATGCGAAACTGCCAGCTGCGCACATCGCCACGGCTGATCATGACGTTGCCAAGGGCCTTGCCGCTGGCGCTCTTGCCGGCCTGGCGCGGCATCACCAGCAGCGCGCCGTTCGCTACCTTGGCGGTGCAGTCGAACAGGCGCCCCAGGCGGGTGATGAAGTTGAAGTCCGACTCGTTGAACTGGTCGATGCGCGGTATGCGCAGCGTCACCGGGCACGCTGGCTGCCAGCCATTGCGCGCGGCGATGTCGCGCACGATCTGCTGCAGGGTGACGTTCTCCCAGCTGCCGCTGCGGGTGGTCTTGCCGCTGCCGCGCATGTCGCTGGCCTTGCCTCGGATCACGATGCTGTCGGGCGGCCCGGACAGCTCCACCTCATCCACGGCGTAGCGCCCCAGGCGGGTCAATGCCTGGCCGGCGTAGCCCAGATGCACCTCGATGAAGGCACCGCGTGCCGGCAATGCCACCTCGCCGTCGCGATCGTCGATACGCAATTCGAACTCGTCCGAGTCCATGCCCGGCTTGTCGGTGGTACGCAGCGACAGCAGGCGATCATTGATCAGCGCGGTGATGTCCTTGCCATCGGCCACGATGCGAAACACAGGTTGCATGGTTGCTGCTCCAGAAGGGCCTGCCCGCGCACGCAGCGCTGGCAGGCAGGGGGGGCGCGCCAGCTCAGTCCCACAACTGCAGCAGGGCCTGGCGGGCGGGCGTCAATGCGGGCAGCCTGATGAGCACCCCGGCACCAAACGGCTGCGCCTGGTCGGCCAGGCCCTGGTTGGCATCGAGTACCGCTTCGACGCTGCCGTTGAGGTGCCCGTAGTAGTGCTGGCAGAGGCTGTCGAGCAGATCGCCGTCAGAGGTTCTGCAGATCATCGCCATAGCTCACGAACTCCAATGAAAAGCCTTGTTTGCGAGGAATGCCGCCAGCCACCAGGCTGCTCTGGTCCTCCTCGATGCTGGTCAGGCACCAGTTGCCCAGTACCTCGCCGTAGCCGGTGGTCAGGCTCAGTGGCTGCAATTGCCGACCGATGCTGCGCAGCGCCTGCAACTGGCCGAGCCCGCTTTTGGCACCGGGAAAGATCGTGCCCTTGAGGGTGATGCGCTCTTCGCCCAGCCCCACCGCCTGCTGCGCCGGGTGGCGGCTCAGGCGCTCCTGGCCCGCCCAGCGAAAGCCGCTCTGGCGACGCAGTTCATCGAAGGTCGCGGTGTCGAGGTTGAAGTAGTAAGGCTGCGCCTGCGCCTGCAACGACTGCAGAATGAGCAGGTGCGGGAACGGCTTGACCACCTCGGCTGCCGGCGTGACCGACGGCGCGAAACTGCCGGTGGGCAGCAACGTGCCCAGCGACGGGCTGATGCGACCCGCCACCTTGTTGATGGCTGCGGCAGCCTTGGCCGCCTTCTGCTCGAATATGACGATGCGCTCCTGCACCAGCGCAACCTTGGCCACGGCGCGGCTGTAACGGCCCAGCACCTTGTCGACGCCCTGCTGCGCCCGGTTGATGGCGCGCATCGTGCGTTGCAGCCTGGCGCCGATCAGCGGCCCGACGTAGGGGATGTCCTCGAGCGCGGCAGCGGCTTCGGCGATATCGCTGATGGCGCCGGTCATGGGCTCCAGCATCTCGTCGGCACTGCGCCGGCCCGCCTCCCCCGCTGCGATCAGCGCCCGCAGGGCCAAGTGCAACTGGTCCATGTAGGTCATGGCAGCTCCTTATACAAATGTGGGGTCGGCCAGTTGCCGCATCGAAGCCTGACGGGTCAGTTCGAGGAACTGACGTCGAATGATCGGCTCGATGTTCATCGCCAACTGGGCCGGGTCGGTGACACTGCCCTGCACGGTGATGGGCATGTTCGGGGCGAAGGTGATCTGTTGGGCAATCGGCTGCGGCGCAGGGCTGATCGAAGGTGGTGCAGGCGGCAACGACAGAATTGTCATCGGCTCGCCAGCGCCGGGATTCATCGAACGAGCGACATCGCCCAGCGACTTGGACAAGTGAGTGGGTTCGCCAGCAGGAGGCTTGGCAGCATCGTCGTCTGCAAACCACTTCTTGGCTAACGAGGAGCCCCACTCGCTGAACACAATACCCCCGATCACCGAACCGATCGCAGGACCGATGACAGGAACGAAAGCGCCCAGCGCAGCCCCGGCCAGTGCGCCACCAAAACCGCCCACTGCCCCACCATATCCCTCGGCCTTCTGCTCGGTGGTTTCTGCAGTGAGGAAGGTCTTGCCGAACTTGTAGATGGCCTCGACGGCTGCGGGCGCTCGAGCGGCCTTGATCGCCGGAACAGCCTTGCCGAGGTAACCTTTGATGCTTTCCCAGCGCCCAACCGGAGCAGATGAAGGTCGGCGCCTGGAGGGGCTGTTCTTTCTTCCCCCTCTACCCCTTCTCGAAGTTATCGCGCCGCAGCAAAAGTCCTGGGCATTGACGACAAACACCCGTTGCGGCGCCCTTGCGCCTTTGGGAGCGTCGCCACCCAGCACGCCAGCCTTCCGTGGCCCTGCCCTGAAATCACTGGCAACAGCGATGATACCGATGGGCTGCGGCCCCTTTGCCGGGGGCCCGGTATCATCGCTCCCCGCCATCCTCCTGCTGAGCGGGTCGGATACCCGACCCGCCGCAGGTGTCCCATCGGTTGGCAGAGATGCAGGCGCTGCAGTCTCCAGTGAAGCAGCCGCAGTTGCCCCTGCGGGTGCCTGCGGTGCCGCTTGCGATCTGATGTTTACGAATACCCTGGCGGGCTTCGATTGCGAAAGCCGGCGCGCAACATCGGCGACCTGGAAACTGATCACCTGCAAGTGCCCGTCGATGCTCTTCAACAATGTCAGCCTGTGCCGGGAGCCCTGTGTTTCAGCAGCCTGTACGACGCCCCCGGTCTTTGCTTGAGTTCTCGCGCCTGGCGGGTCACCAGGAGCGCTGTCGAGCATCCCGTTGCCCAGCGTCTCGTGCCCGAGCGGGTACAGGTCGCCCTTGCCTTCGCTGCTCAATTGCCTGAGTTGCCGGATCCGCGCCTCAAGCAGCTTGAATGATGCGCCGATCGTCGAACTGACCGAGGCGCCGATAACCAGTTTCAACGCTAACGCGTTTGCCATACGGTCCCCCTGTGCGTGCAAAACCGGCTCACTCCGTGAGCCACCAGACCATGTCGTTGAACGACATGGTCATGATCTCGGTGGCAGAAAAATTCAGCTCACGGGCAAGCCGCCTGGCGGCCACCTTCTGAAGGGAGGGGTCAAAGCTCGTCGTCTTGCACCAGGCGAAAATAGCCCGCCTGCAGGCGGCCATAGTCCTTGAGCGCGAGGCCCTCCAGGTCCTTGATGCCCACCTCGGCGAGGGAGGCGAACAGGTTCAGCTCACGCTGCTCGTCGTCGCCGCTGCCGGCCGACTGAGCCGCACGAATGTCGCGTACCGTAGGCGAGCGCAACGACAGGCTGTCGACCTTGATGCCATTGGCTTCGCTCGGCCGGGTCAGCGCCACCACCACGCCGTCGGCGCTCAGCTTCATCCAGCTGGGGATCTTTGCTTGGGTCATGAGAAGTCCTTACAGGCCCAGGGCCGAACGTTGTGCCGCGAGCTGGTCGACGCCGTCGATCACGCGCTTCATGCCGATGGGGTCGATCTCGTAGATCAGGCGTCCGCCGACTTCCAGCTTGTAGTAGGTGACGGCGACGGTGTGCTTGACCTCGGCCTTGTCACCGGCCTTCCAATCGCCCATGTCGACTTCCTTGAGCGCGCCGCGCAGGGTCACGATCACCGGGGTGACAGCGCCCTTGAGGCCCTTGAAGGCACCGCGGAAGGTGCCGTTGAACGCAGAACCATCGGCCAGGCCGAAGAACTTCAGCGACTCACGGCGCACGCCGGTAGTGGTGAAGCCGGCTTCCTGCTTCTCCATGCCCATGTCCATCTCGATGGGCATGTCCATGCCGCCCACCCGGTGCTCTTCCATTTTCAGGGTGAGCTTGGGCAGGGTCAGGCTGGTGACATCGCCCTGGAAGCTGGTGCCATCGACGAAGAGGTTCAGGTTCGCCAGGGTTTCGGGAATCATTGCCATTGCTAGTGCTCCTTAAGCTGCGTTATCGAGAACTTCGGTCAGCCACTGGTTGGTGACCTCGACGCGGAAGTTGGGGTTTTCGGCCGGTGGTACGTCGGTGAAGCGGATGTTCCAGTACACCTTGCCCTGCTCCAGCTGGCTGGCACTGTTGAGTTCCGGGTCGGCGAACACTTCGAAGTTGATGATCGCGCCCTGGGCCTTGAGGTCGCGCATGAACGCCTGCAGGCCTTCGGTCACGTCCTTGACGTAGGTGGCGGTGATCGAACGGTCGACTGCCCATTTGTGCCCGTAGAGAATCGCGTCCATCACGATGTCCATGGTGCGCACGCGGGTGACGAAGGCCCACTTCGGGTCGCTGCTCAGGGTGCGGTTGCCCCACAGGCGATAGCCGTCATCGCGGATGATGGTGGTGATGTTGGCGTTGTTGAGCAGGTTGGCGCGGCAGGTCTCGTCGCCATCGAGGAACTCGATGGGGCGGGTGGTGCCGGTGATGCCGACGAACTCCTTGTTCGAGGGCGAGGCCCAGAAGCCGTACTCATTGTCGGTCCAGGCGAACAGGCCGGCGACCCAGGCCGAGGCCGGTGCATCGACGGTGGCGCTGGTGGTGGTGTCCCAGTACTGCACGCCCGGGTCGACCAGGAAGGCGCGCTTGGCACCGAAGTTTTCGGCGTAGGCCAGGGCGGCCTCGTCGGTGGTGGCCGGGCCGTCGATGATGGCCAGGCCGCGCAGCTTGTCGGCCAGGGCCACCAGAGCGGTGGCGACGGCTTGAGTTGCGCTGTGCTCTGGAGTGACCAGCAGGCGCGGCTGGGCGTTGAAACGGCTCTTGCCGTCGAGCAGCGCTTGCAGGCCGGTACGCTTGCCGTCGGCCAGCACGCTGCCGATGATGGCCGAGGTCTGCTCGGCGGCGTCGGCCACCTTGGCCACGCCGCAGGCGACGATGACCGCCTTGGCGCGCTGGTAGATGGCCTGGCAGGCACGGGTGATGGCCGCGTCGGCGCCGAAGGCGGCGATGGCTTCACGCTCGCTGGTGATCAGCACCAGGTCGTTGAACTTGGCGCTGGCGGTCGGGCCTTCGGTGAAGGTGTCCACCAGGCCGATGATCGAGGACGACGGCAACGCGATGGTGCGTGCGCCGGTGTCGACGTTGGTGACGGTGACGCCGTGAAAGAAACCACTCATGGGTAAACTCCGGGTATGAAAAAGGCCCTGCAATGCAGGGCCTTGTAAGGTTGGATCGGCAACTATCGGGGCGAACCGCCCGTTGCAGGTACAGGTGCGGTGGCCAAAATCAGGCGAGGAAGTCCCAGGTCAGCGAGATCGCGGCGACAGAGTTGTTCGAGACGGTCCACAGCCCGTAGCCAGCAGGGATAAGCAGTGGGTAGGGTTGGGTGTACTGCCAGTTGTTGCTACTGGCTACTCCGCCCATGATAGCGTGCACCGTCATGTCACCCAGACGAGCAGGTGCCTTGGGACCGCTGTACAGGTTGATGATGCCGCCGCCGGTGCAAATGGTGGCGGTGCGCAGATAGACGCCTTCCTTGTTTTCTTCCGGGCTGAAGACTTGAGTCACCGTGGTCGGGTGAGCGTTGAAGAAATGCTTGCCTACTTTTACTGGTTCCATGATTTTTTACCTATCGAGTCGAATGCTGGGTAGCGGAACATTCCGCGTTCATGTCGCTCACAGGCGATGGTTCGAGGCTCGTGGCCTTCATATGATTCAACGTTCCGCAGCGGGAACATTTGATCTGGAGTTCTGTGAACTCGCCCATACGGGCAAGCAGTCGTTTGCATCTGCCGCATCTGCAATCTTTCAACATCTGCAAAGCCTTGTGATTTTCTGCTGAAGGGTCTTGAAGAATGAAAAAGCCCCGACAGTGCGGGGCTTATCAAATCTGCTCGGCGAGCCAGGAAAGCTCTGGCGGGCGATGCTCGGACTTGGGGAAATCCGTTGATTGAGGCCAGTCGCGCAAGCTTTGGCGATACACCAACAGTTCGGCGAACTGTACAGAAGTTAGAGTGGTATTCAGCTTCAGCTCGCGCTCGTCGCGATGACGGGTTACCAGCCACTCTGTCTCGTTCACACTGCGATCACGCCATGATCGTTCGATCGCGGACAGATCTATAGCTGCAGCCACTGGGGCTTCGAGAATATCGCCCTTGAGCTGCCAACCCTGTGTCACCCGAGCGTCACATGCCATCCAAGTCATGGAAGGATGGAAACGCCCGGTCGGGTCAAGATCCGTTACCTCCAATACTACACCGTCTTCAATTCTTGCCCACATGGTCACCACCTGATCGAAACTTCGCCTGCGGCACCGTTGCCGCCATTGCCGTTCTCGTTGCCACCACCACCGCCACTGCCGGGAAGAACGCCATTCCCCCCTGCGCCCCCGACTATGCCGTAGCCTGAACCAACACCCCCGCCACCTGCTCCGCTGCCGCCTCCGTAAATTGAGCCACCGTTACCCGAGTTGTCGTGACGAGTCTGGTTATGACCATTGCCCATTGAGGCATTGATATCCCCGCCGACCCCGGCGCCTCCCCGTCCACCCAACCAGATGCTAGAGCCGCGGCCTGGGTCGGCACTGAGCAAGGTCCCAAAGGAAGATCCCGAGCCATTATCGCCATCCCCATTAGAGGTCGTACGCCCGGCGCCACCTCTGCCAACGGTTACGGAAACCGATGACAGCCCGGTCAGGTCAACCAAAGCCTCAGCGATTCCACCGCCACCGCCACCGCCACCGCCGTGGATAAATCGTCCACCGCCACCACCTCCGCCCACTACACGGACCCAGGCCTTCGTGACCCCTTTCGGAACAGTCCAAGTAAAGGTGCCTGCAGTGCTGAACACCTTGATACCGCGATAGGGAAGCTGCTCATTGGTACTCAGCACCTGCCACGACGTCCAGTTTCCGGGGCCAGTCATTACCCGCTTCGCACTGATAGGTGCATCTGCAACTGAGAGCGCAGTCAGCGTCTGGACAAGGTAGTTGGTGGAGTCGTATCCCTCTACTATCAAGCTATAACGTGCAGCAGTGGGCCAGCCAGGCGGTACGTTGGTTAGCGCAGAAAGAGCAGTCAAATAGTTTCCTGGCACCTGATAGCTGTTCAGGTTCGGATCAACGCCAATTACCGCCTTGCCTACACCGAATGAGCCTATCGTCAGCATCGCTCCTGGTGTCACGTCGAGCGGGCTAGATTGCTTCGGCGTATTCACGCTGTTCCACAATTGCGACCATTCTCCCCAGACACCAGTGGCCAGGCGAGTGCGCAGAAATGCCATCGGCGTTCCCGCAGTCAACGTATCCCACAACTGGGTGGACATGTTGGAGCTACCACGCTCCAAGTGAAACAAAGTCCCGTTGGGTACAGTTCCGCTACCAAAACCGGGAGGATAGGGTGGCTTGGCTCCCAAACTAGTGTTGGCGATCAGATAAACACCGGTCTCACGAATATCGTCGATACTGCCTTCAAAACTGGCAGCTTTGGAGCCCAGACCAAAGTTCGCCATGATCGCCCGCACTGACGCGGCGTTGGCCAGCTTTGTACTCGTGTCAGTACCCGCCAACGTGGGTGCTGTCGGGGCGCCAGTCAATGCCGGACTTGCGAGGGGCGCCTTCAACGCCAGCGCAGCATTGACCTGAGTAGTCGTAAGCACATCAATCAGACCATAACCTGCCACAGTGGTAGGGTTGGTAGCGGCCACAATTCGGCCATACTTGTCGACAGAGACACTACGATAAGTACCAGGTACCACCCCGGTAGGCCCGAACGCCATGTCGAAGGCCAACGCCGTAACGCCTAAGGTTATGGGCGCATCCGTCACCAACTGCCACCCACTGTCACCATTGACCGTACCCCGCTCCACCAGCACCAGCAGGCCGGGCGTGACCTTGACGCTGCTGTCCGCATCCGGGCAACGTGTCCACGCTCCACTGGCAACCAGATACAGGCCGTTGTCCTTGGCAGCGGCCTGATTCTTCACCAGCACGCGCGCGCCCGCCTGTAGCGCAACACCATCCATCGTCTGCAACCCGCTCAAGGTGACCGCGGCCGTGGTCGCAGCCAGCACCGAGTGCTTGAAGTCGCGCTTGGCCAGTTCCTCGGTCACGAACTCGCGGGTCGCCAGCACTACACCCGGATCGATCTTGAGTTGCACATTGCTGGCGCTGCTGACCACCAGGTTCATGCGCACCACCTGGGTACGACCCGAGCCCTGGTTGAGCAGCGGCTTGTAGGTAGGCGCACAGTTGGCCACCGCCACCAGGTCGCCGTCGGCGTCGTACAGCCCCACCTCGCGAATCCAGCGACCGCCGATCTCGGCCGGAATCACCTGCTCGGCGACGATGACCGCACTGTCCTTTTCGTCGACCTTGAGCTGGTTCAGCGGCGCCCGCCGCCACTCGTTGAGCAGGCTGGTCCAGCTCGCGTCGGGCATTGGCAGCGGCGGGTTGTCCAGCCCTGCCGGACTGGCGTCACCGACGGCCATGTGTGTGATTTTCCAAGGAATGCCCAGGGCATCCGCATTGGCCTGTTTCGCGGCCCCCACCTTGGTCAGGATCGCGTAGAACTGGGAGTTCTGATCAACCATTAGTAAATGTCCAGATAGTCAATGGTGTGTTCTCGCCCACCACGCCCGATGGCCCCCATGACCGTGAGGTCGGCCGGCGCAGGCGGGTAGATGTCAAGTTCGTCGCCGTCTTGCAGCGCGGCGCCGAGGTAAAGCGACCCAGCGGTTTCCAGGCTGATGACCAGGCCACTCAGGTGTCGGCTGACGGGCCTGGCGTCGTCGATCAGCCAGGTCAGTTCCTGGTACGTCTGTTCGCTGATCCCCGCCTCGGACACGCCGATCTTCAGCGCGAACGTGCCGGGCACCGCCGGGGGCGTGGCCTTGAACCACTCGATCACTTCGATCAAATAACCAAACGGCTCCACCACGCGGCGCAATGCGCCGATCGTGCCCTTGTGGGCATGCACGTAGAACGAGGAGCGAATCACCGAGCGCTTGATCGCCTCGGGCCAGGTGTCGTCCCAACGGTCCACCGACCAGGCCCAGGCCAGCTGGTACAACAGGTTCGCCGGGCAGGTATCGGGGTTGTACAGGGTGCGCAGGGTGACCTTGAGGTCTTCGCTGGAGGCCGCCTCGACGGCCCGTTCCAGCGGCGTGCTGTTGAGCGGCAGGAGGCTGTGCATGTCAGCCCCCCCGCGTCAGTTCGAACCCGGTGCACCAGGCCGCCTGCGCCTTGCTCGGTCGGATGTCGGTCCAGTTGCGCAGCTCCACCCGGCTCACACCGGCGATGTGCAGTTGCGCATCGATGGCCGAGCGCGAGACCTCCACGCCAAGACGTCGTCGGGGGTTGACCCAGGCCTGCAGGCGCCGCTGGCACTCGGCCAGGGTCGCTTCGTTCTCCGGCCCCGTCCCGGCCATGTAGAGCACGGCATCGATGCGATAAGGAATCACCTCGGCACTGCGCACTTCCAGGCGGTCCGCCACCGGGCGTACATCGTCGTCGTTGAGGTAGGCGGCCACTTCGGCCAGCAACTGCGCACTGGCGATGCCGTTCTCCTCCAGGCTCAGCACCGTCACCTCCACCACTGCCGGTGACGGGCTTTCTGCAGAGGCATCGGCCACCTGCCCCGAGGCATTGCGTGCATGCAGGATGTAGCTGTTGCGCGGGCCGGCGGTGGTCAGGCCCTCGTACACCAGTTGCACCCGCTCGCGCAGTGCATCGTCTTCCTCAAGCACTTCGAGGGTCGGTGGCACACTGTTCGCGTCTTCGGCCTGTACCACCAGCCGCTTGAGCTGCACGTTGGCTGCCAGCTGGTCCAGGTCGCTGCCCTGGGCATAGGCCAGCAGCAGCGCCTTGGCGGCATCGTTGACCCGCGCCCGATTGAGCAGCTTGCGGTACGCGCCCACCTCCAGCAGTTTGGTCACCGGGTCGCTTTCCAGCAGCGCGTCCCAGTTCTCGCCCATGTGCGACCGAAAGGCCGCCAGGTCATCCTGGAAGATGTCCTCGAAGTCGAGATCTTCCAGCACCTGCGGCGCGGGCAGCGCCGACAGTTCCACGTTGCTCATGCCGTTATCTCCAGCAGTTGGCTGTCACCCAGGTACTGCCCGCTCAGCTGCAGGCTGATCTGCCCGCCCACTACCGCCACCACGCGCACTCGCTGCAATTTCAGGCGTGGTTCCCAGCGGGTCAGGGCGCGGGCGACCTCGGCCTGCACCGCACTCTTCCAGCCCTCGTTGACTGGCAGGTCGACGAAACGGCGCAGCTTGCTGCCGTAGTCGGGGCGCATGCGCCGGCTGCCCAGCGGGGTGGTGAGGATGTCTTCGATGGACTGGCGCAGGTGCCCGATGCCGGACAGCGTCTGCCCGCCGTGGCGGCTCATGCCGATCATCGCGGTACCTCCCTGGCCTGAATGCATTCACTAGCCATGTTGTCTCCAGGCATAAAAAAGCCCGCGTCGGCGGGCGGGGTTCAGTGCTTGTGATTGGCGGTGTTGCCGCCGGTGTCGATGATCTTGCCGGCCCCCAGAATGTCACCGGTCACGCGCAGGCCACCGTTGATGCTCACCTCACCGGTCAGGGCAATGTTGGCGGCGTTCAGGGTGATTGCGTTGTCGGTGACCAGCAGCGAGCTGCCGGCCACCTTGAGGCTGACGGTGCCACCGGGCAGCTCGATGCTGTAGCTGCGGGCCTGCCAGTCGTAGACCAGCGAGCCACCGTCATCGAAGCGCCATACCTCGACGTGCTCGCGGTTGTCGGGTGGCGCGCCGGCATTGCCGTACAGGCCCGGTACGAAGGTGCCCTGCGCCGGCTCACCGCTGGGGCTGAGCAGTGCGCCCTGCTCGTTCAGGCTCGGCGCACGCCAGTGGCGGGCCTTGCCTGCCGCGTGGCTGTGCCAGCGCACCCAGGCGCTGGTCCAGCCGGCGCCATCGGAGACCCGTACCCGCGCTGCCGTCAGGTCGATGCCGACCACCCGACATGGAATGACCAGCGCCGCCAGCATTCGGTCATGCATGGAGCTGGCGTAACTCATGCCATGTCCTCCGGTGCCTGGTAGCTGTCCTTGTGCGCAGGCCCTGTGTCGGGGCTGAAGGCGAACAGCAGCGAACCGGGTGGCTGGTCTGGCCAGGGCCACTGCAGGTCGCCAAGGTAAACGGGCTGCTGCCATTGCACCCGCCATTCCAGGGTGCCGGGTACTTCGGCAGGTATGGCCGTCTGCGCCTTCACATTGAGGGTCGCCGCGACGAAATCCACGCCCCAGAACTGCTTGTGCAGCACAAGCGTTGATTTCGCCGCCAATGTGGCGGCTTGCAGGGCGGCGTGTTGCTGCTGTGCATCCACCAGGATGCGTGCCTCGAAACGCGCCAGGATGCACAAGCGTCCATCGCCGGGGTCAACGCTTGCCTCCATAGCGGTGATGGTGTGACACAGTGCCGGTTGCGGAGTGTGCTCGTTGACTGCGCTGAACGCTTCAACCGTCGCGAAATCAGGTACACCCGCCTGGAATGTTGCGGTAATGGCCTGGCTCAATAGCTTGAGTTCGTTCACAAGCCCTCCTTTCGTGTCTTCTTCGGCAAGCCGCCCACTGCGGTTGCAGCGGGCGTTGCGTTCACTGCGGCGACTACGGCTCGAACCAGCCGGTCGGCGCAATCCGGCCCTCGGAGCGCTTGGCTGCCAGCGTGCCGGCATTCTTGAAGTTGAAGGTCTGCGGGTACAGGAACGCCAGCGATACGCCACCGAACACGAAGCTGCGCGAGCCGCTGTTGTCCTTCAGGTCGTAGTTGGTACGTACATCGTGGTTTCCGCTGTCGGGCGAGAAGTACTCGGCGTAGTCACCGGTGGCAGAGGTGCTCATGACGCACCTGGAGTCCATTCGAACGCCGGTAGCCAAGGGTGCGATATACCCGGAGCAGTCCATCAAGGTGCCGACAGGGCCTGGACTTGCACCGGGCGTTTCGGGTAGTAGCAGGTAAATGCCTCTGGACACCACCTCGGTGCCCGTGTCGTAGATGTTGCGCACCTCATGGGTGTCCAGATAGAACGACGCCAGGTAGCAGAAATGTGCGAACCCGGGGGGCGCGGGCAACAAAAATGCGCCGAAGGACAGCGCCCCTATGTTGTCGAGCGTAAGGGTGGTTGCAGTGTTAGCGACGACGGTCGCTACCCGGCCCGACCACTGCCCGCCCTCACTGATGACCAGGCACTGCACACCGGCAAGATTGTTGTCGGCCACCCAGTCGTAGCTTTTTGCAGCGATATCGTGGGTACCCTCGCCGGCCTTGTTCAGCGTGATCACGTTGCCGCTGATACTGCCCACGCGCAGGAACGGCATGGTTTTCACCACGGCACTGGCGTCACCTTCATTGGCACAGGCAAAGGCGGCGTACCAGCTCTCTTTGCAGTTGCTGCGTTCGGCACCGAGACCGGCTGGCGCCACGCTGGCGACCTTGTCAGCCATCGCGAAGGTCGGAACCATGCCCCGTGTGTATTGGCCGCGAAAGCGAAAACCGCCCATCGCAACAAAACTCCTGCTCAGCCTGACCGACGTGGCAGAGCCGTAGATCACCGCGTCGCGCGGCCCCTGGGCCAGGGTTAGGCCGACGTTGCCGGCATTCTCGTACAAGCGGGTGTTATCAGACATAGGTTTCTCCGGACATGAAAAAGCCGCTGCAAGCGGCTTTCGATAGTGTTGCGATGATCATTGCTCTTGGTCGCGCTCACGCAGATCGCGCGGCAGTGGCGCATCCGATGCCAGGGGCGGCACGCACTGTGCCACACCCAGCCGCTTCGCAGCCCAGCGCTCGTAAAGCCCGATGGCCACGTCGGCGCCCGCCATGGCGGTCAGGCAACCAAAGGCTGCGGCGCTCCAGATCGACAGCCCGCTGGCATACAGCAGCATCACGGTCGATACGCCGCAGACCATGCAGGCCCCGGAGCGCAGCAGCAGTCGCCTGAACAGGCCCCAGCCGCGGGCGCCCTCCTTGTCTGCGCGCCACATCTCGCCAGACAGACCGCCCAGCAATGCCAGGACGATCACCAGCCAGATCGGCATTTCCAGCAACGTCTGTTGCTCGTTTGTCATGCTCGTGCTCCCTTGTTGAACAGCCGATCACTCGGCATTCCAAAAAGCCCGGTCGCCCAGGCTTTTCAGTAATGCGTTGTCGGACCGCCGGCCACTGCTGGTGCGCCGTGCGATCCCGCCTCAAATTGTTCCTCCGACCGCGGCCGCCTGCCCGCCGGATAACTGCTTACGGTGCTTTACGCTGCACACCCGGGTCAGTTGCCAACCCTCTGAACAGTTCAGGCCTGTTCATCGCTGCCTTTGCCACTGCCGGTGTCTGACCGGCTTGAGACAAATGCTATGCATCAATGCATATTCAGTCAATGCATTTATGGAAATATTTATGCATCTGATTTTGCAATAACGCATGAAAGCCTTGCCCTGCTTGCACTGCAGTGCTGTCTTGAGGGGTAGATTTTTTGCAGGAACCGGCCTTGCCAGTGAAGGATTCAGTGGGATTGCCGCAAATATTTGGTGCGATCATTCGCCGACAAGGCCGCCCCCTGCAGTCATTTGCAGGCACAAAAAAACCCGCCGAGGCGGGTTTGATGCAGCGACAGAACCTAGCGGGCGTACATGCCCCACCAGAACACATGCCCGAGGATGCTGATCTGCTCCTCCTGCATCTGCTGGAAGGTGTAGTCCTCATCCGGGTGCTCGTCGCGGTTGAAGCTGCGCAGGCGGATACCCGTGGGCAGGCGATACAGCTGTTTCACGCGCAACTGGCCATTGTGGTTGATGGCATACAGGTCGCCGTCGACAATGTCGCCGATGCCGCTCTTGCCCGCATTCACCCCCACCGTGGCGCCATCACGCAGCACCGGCAGCATGCTGTTGCCGCGCACCGTCACGCACTTGGCCTGGTCGAACTGCACGCCGTTGTGACGCAGGCTGCGCTTGCCGAAGCGCAGGCTGGCCTTCTCGCTTTCCTCGATGACGAATCGTCCTGATCCTGCTGCCAACTCGACCTCACGAAGAAACGGAATGGACACCTCGTCGTCCTCGACGGGGGTGTCGTCATCCCACAGGCTGATGTCCTGCAGCTGCACGTCGGCGCGCGGCGCGTTCGCCGGGCGGGTATCGCCCAGGTCGGCACGGCCGCGCAACTGATCGGTGCTCACGCCGAAGTACTCGGCGATCTTCGACACATGCTTGTCGGAAGGATCGACGATCTTCTCGCTGAGAATCCGCGACAGGGTGGATTGGGGCACGCCGGTGCGACGGTGAAGCTCCGTGGGGGAGATCCCGTGGCGGTCGAGCAATGCTCTCAAGACGGTAGCTACGTTGCGTTTTTGCATAACGTGCATAGTACCCATCTCGTGCGCAAATGCAAATTCAAATATGCATTAACACAATGCCAGGGGCAAAAGGTCGCTGCGCAGCGTTAGGCCCGGCAACGGGGAAAAAATCCCTGTACCATTGCCCGCTGCCTTTGGTCTAAACGACACTGCGAGCCAAGTTTCTGTAATGAGCGATCTTTCCGCACACACCCCGATGATGCAGCAGTACTGGAAGCTGAAGAACCAGCACCCGGACCAGCTGATGTTCTACCGCATGGGCGATTTCTACGAGATCTTCTACGAAGACGCGAAGAAGGCCGCCAAACTGCTGGATATCACCCTGACCGCCCGCGGGCAGTCGGCGGGCCAGTCGATCCCCATGTGCGGTATCCCCTACCACGCCGCCGAAGGCTACCTGGCCAAGCTGGTGAAGCTGGGCGAATCGGTGGTGATCTGCGAGCAGATCGGCGACCCGGCCACCAGCAAGGGCCCGGTGGAACGCCAGGTGGTGCGCATCATCACCCCAGGCACGGTCAGCGACGAAGCCCTGCTCGACGAGCGCCGCGACAACCTGATCGCCGCCGTACTGGGTGACGAACGCCTGTTCGGCCTGGCCGTGCTGGATATCACCAGCGGCAACTTCACCGTGCAGGAGTTCAAGGGCTGGGAAAACCTGCTGGCCGAGCTCGAGCGGGTCAACCCCGTGGAGCTGCTGATCCCCGACGACTGGCCCCAGGGCCTGCCCGCCGAGAAGCGCCGTGGCTCGCGCCGCCGCGCACCATGGGACTTCGACCGTGACTCGGCGCGCAAGAGCCTGTGCCAGCAGTTCGCAACCCAGGACCTCAAGGGCTTCGGCTGCGAGAAGCTGACCCTGGCCATCGGCGCCGCCGGCTGCCTGCTCGCCTACGCCAAGGAAACCCAGCGCACCGCCCTGCCGCACCTGCGCAGCCTCAAGCACGAGCGGCTGGACGACACCGTGGTGCTCGACGGCGCCAGCCGGCGCAACCTGGAGCTGGACGTCAACCTGGCCGGGGGCCGTGACAACACCCTGCAATCGGTGATCGACCGCTGTCAGACCGCCATGGGCAGCCGCCTGCTGACCCGCTGGCTGAACCGGCCGCTGCGTGACCTGAAGGTGCTGCAGGCCCGCCAGAGCTCGATTCGCTGCCTGCTCGACGGCTACCGCTTCGAGAAGCTGCAACCGCAACTGAAGGACATCGGCGATATCGAGCGGATTCTCGCCCGTATCGGCCTGCGCAACGCTCGCCCACGGGACCTGGCGCGCCTGCGCGACGCGCTTGGCGCGCTGCCTGAACTGCAGAACGCCATGGCCGAGCTGGAGGCACCGCATCTGGC
Source organism: Pseudomonas sp. VE 267-6A (assembly GCF_024126555.1). Lineage (NCBI taxonomy): Bacteria > Pseudomonadati > Pseudomonadota > Gammaproteobacteria > Pseudomonadales > Pseudomonadaceae > Pseudomonas > Pseudomonas sp. VE 267-6A. The sequence goes on along the minus strand of NZ_JAMYBY010000010.1, from coordinate 220,217 downwards.
GCGCCTGGCGGCCATCGCCGGTACCTACCCGGAACTGGCCGACCTGCTGCAGAAGGCGATCATCGACAACCCGCCTGCGGTGATCCGTGATGGCGGCGTGCTCAAGGTCGGCTATGACGCCGAGCTCGACGACCTGCTGTCGATGAGCGAGAACGCCGGGCAGTTCCTGATCGACCTCGAAGCCCGCGAAAAGGCCCGCACGGGCCTTGCCAACCTCAAGGTCGGCTACAACCGCGTGCATGGCTACTTCATCGAGCTGCCGAGCAAGCAGGCCGAACAGGCGCCGGCCGACTACATCCGCCGCCAGACCCTCAAGGGCGCCGAGCGCTTCATCACCCCAGAGCTCAAGACGTTTGAAGACAAGGCGCTGTCGGCCAAGAGCCGCGCCCTGGCGCGCGAGAAGATGCTCTACGATGCGTTGCTCGAAACCCTGATCGGCCACCTGGCCCCGCTGCAGGACACCGCCGCGGCGCTGGCCGAACTGGATGTGGTCAGCAACCTGGCCGAGCGTGCGCTGAACCTTGACCTCAACTGCCCGACATTCGTCGACGAACCGTGCATGCGCATCAGCCAGGGTCGCCACCCGGTGGTCGAGCAGGTGTTGACCACGCCGTTCGTGGCCAACGACCTGGGCCTGGACGACAACACGCGCATGCTGGTGATCACCGGCCCGAACATGGGTGGTAAGTCCACCTACATGCGCCAGACCGCACTGATCGTGCTGCTGGCGCATATCGGCAGCTTCGTGCCGGCCGCCAGCTGCGAGCTGTCGCTGGTGGACCGCATCTTCACCCGTATCGGTTCCAGCGACGACCTGGCCGGCGGGCGCTCTACCTTCATGGTGGAGATGAGCGAAACCGCCAACATCCTGCACAACGCCACCGAACGCAGCCTGGTGCTGATGGACGAAGTGGGCCGCGGCACCAGTACCTTCGACGGCCTCTCGCTGGCCTGGGCCGCCGCCGAGCGCCTGGCCCAGCTGCGCGCCTACACGCTGTTTGCCACGCACTACTTCGAACTGACCGTGCTGCCCGAAAGCGAGCCGCTGGTGGCCAACGTGCACCTGAACGCTACCGAGCACAACGAACGCATCGTGTTCCTGCACCATGTGCTGCCAGGGCCTGCCAGCCAGAGCTACGGCCTGGCAGTGGCACAACTGGCAGGCGTGCCGGCACCGGTGATCCAGCGAGCCCGCGAGCACCTGGGCCGCCTGGAAACCAACAGCCTGCCCCACGAAACCGCGCCAGCAAGCCCGGGAGCGCCCAGCACGCCGCACCAGAGCGACCTGTTCGCCAGCCTGCCGCATCCGGTGATCGAGAAGATCGGCAAGCTCGACGTGGACAACCTGACGCCACGCCAAGCTATCGAAATGCTCTATACACTAAAGACTCTGTTATAACGCCCCATCGCACAAACTGATAGAATCCCGCGCGGTTCGGCGGGGCAGCGAGTTATTAGCCTGGCTCGCTGCCGACCTACCGAACCGAGCGGCCCTGTCTGGAAGGGAACGCTGCCGTCGCCTGAGGAGAAAATTAGAAATGACCTTCGTCGTCACCGACAACTGCATCAAGTGCAAGTACACCGACTGTGTAGAAGTCTGTCCGGTGGACTGCTTCTACGAAGGCCCGAACTTCCTGGTCATTCACCCGGATGAGTGCATCGACTGTGCACTGTGCGAGCCTGAGTGCCCCGCCGTTGCGATCTTCTCGGAAGATGAAGTGCCGGCCGGCATGGAAAACTTCATCGAGCTCAACGCCGAGCTGGCCGAAATCTGGCCGAACATCACCGAGAAGAAGGATTCGATGCCAGACGCTGCAGAGTGGGATGGCAAGCCGGGCAAGATTGCAGATCTGGAGCGTTGATCGACGCCGGATCAATGAAAAAGGCCCTTCGGGGCCTTTTTTATGTTCGCTGCAGGGCCAGCCACTTTTTCGCAGGCAAAAAAAAGGGGCGGTATGACCCGCCCACATTTTTTTCCGTAGTCCCTGTATTCCCTATCATCATCCTGATGAATCGCATCCCGCGATGTCCTTGGCGCTCATCCTTGAGAACCTGTGTCAGTCCGTAGACACAGTTCAGATACTATCCCCTGCAGCCGGCAGAGCAACTGGTAAAAGCTCTCAAAAAAAGTCCGGAAGGTGACGTCACCTCACAATAAACTCTTTCAATATCAATTGGTTAGACAAAATACCACGTCAAAACCGACTGGAATTTACACCCTCTTGATGTAAAGGCTTACGGATCTTGTAAGCGATAACCTACAAATCCAATAACAATACGCAACCGGGAAAGGTTGCCGCCGTGGTATCGGTGTTTCTGCGCGTGTCTGAGCGCTTGAGACAGCCACGAACAAAAACGCCTCGACTGGGTCGAGGCGCCTTTTCACAGCCGTCGCAGTTACTGGAACAGCGACTCGCTGGACAGTCCGTTCTTCTCCAGGATCTCCCGCAGCCGCTTGAGGCCCTCCACCTGGATCTGACGTACCCGCTCCCGGGTAAGACCAATCTCCAGGCCAACATCCTCCAGGGTGCTGCTCTCATGCCCGCGCAGGCCAAAGCGGCGAATCACCACCTCACGCTGCTTGTCGGTCAGTTCGCTCAGCCACAGGTCGATGCTCTGGGACAGGTCGTCGTCCTGCAACAGCTCGCAAGGGTCGGTGGGACGATCGTCGGTGAGGGTATCGAGCAGGGTCTTGTCCGAGTCCGGGCCCAGTGAAACGTCCACCGAAGACACGCGCTCGTTCAGGCCGAGCATGCGCTTGACCTCGCCTACGGGTTTTTCCAGCAGGTTGGCGATCTCTTCCGGTGACGGCTCGTGATCGAGTTTCTGGGTCAGCTCGCGTGCTGCACGCAGGTAGACGTTCAGTTCCTTGACCACATGGATCGGCAGGCGAATGGTGCGCGTCTGGTTCATGATGGCGCGTTCGATGGTCTGCCGGATCCACCAGGTGGCGTAGGTCGAGAAACGGAACCCACGCTCGGGGTCGAACTTCTCGACTGCGCGAATCAGGCCCAGGTTGCCCTCTTCGATCAGGTCGAGCAGCGATAGACCGCGGTTGACGTAGCGGCGCGCAATCTTCACCACCAGGCGCAGGTTGCTTTCGATCATGCGTTTGCGCCCGGCAGGGTCGCCACTTTGCGACAAACGCGCAAAATGAACTTCTTCTTCCGGGGAAAGCAGGGGCGAAAAGCCGATTTCGTTGAGGTAGAGCTGAGTTGCATCAAGTGCTCGAGTGTAATCGATGTACTTGTGCTGTTTGAGCGGTGAGCCTTGTTTGGCCCGGGTCCGAACCGGAGATACAGCAGGTTCGTCTGACACCACATCCGTTTCCAAAACGATGCCGGTTTCCATAAGGAGCACCTCATCGTCGATGTCAAACTCCGGCACTTCTTTACTGAGAGCCATTGTTATAGTCCTTTGCTGAGTTCGAACTCAGACTCAAGCGGCGCCTTTATCCTTGGCAACGCTGAGCCTGTCCCCACTACGCGAAGGAACAGGCCGGGTACATGCTTATCAACGACGTGGCAGGAATTGCAACGGATCTACAGGTTTGCCCTGGCGGCGAATCTCGAAGTGAAGCTTCACCCGGTCGGTGCCCGTGGACCCCATTTCGGCAATTGTCTGCCCAACCTTGACCTGCTGTCCCTCCCGAACCAACAGCCTGCGGTTGTGACCGTAGGCACTGACGTAGGTATCGCTGTGCTTGATGATTACCAGTTCACCGTAGCCCCGCAAGCCACTTCCGGCGTACACAACGGAACCATCCGACGCAGCAAAAACAGGCTGTCCCAAATCACCGGCGATATCAATGCCTTTATTCAAACTACCGTTTGAAGCGAATTTTCCAATCAGCACACCGTTGGCCGGCCATGCCCAGCCACCGGCCGAACGCTCCGAAGCCGGCACCTGGACGGGGGTGGTGGCGACGACGGGCGGCGCGCTGGTACCGCCTGGAGACGTGGTTTTTGCCGGTGCCGGGGTACCTGCCGGACGACGGGTGACCGTGGTCTTGCTGGAGGGCGAGGTGGAGGTGACGACCCGCGAGCCGCTGCTGGTAGCCGTGCCGGAGCCGAAGCGGATCGCCTGGCCGGGCCGGATGGTATAGGGCGCCGGGATACCGTTGCGCGCAGCGAGCTCCTTGTAGTCCCAGCCGTAGCGAAAGGCAATCGAGAACAGCGTATCGCCCGGGCGAACCACGTACTGCCCCGTAGTGACCACCGGGCGCTTGGGCGCGGCGCTGTTGCGGTCGACCACCCGCACGCTGCTCGAAGATGAACTGGAACACCCTGAAACCAGGGTTCCCAAGGCGAGTGCAATCACCAGAAGCTTTAAGCTCGATAGACCCATGCGCTGCCGAATGACTGTGTGACTCACCCGCCGCTCCCTTATGTGGTGACCGATGTAGGAATGCAATATTGTTGCAATTATAACCGAGCGCACAGGCAATGCAGATCAACTGCTTGCCAGGTTGTGCGATCGTTCAAGAAACCGCACGCCCCATAGACCCGGCAATGCACCGGGAATTCGACGCCCGCGAAAAAAATCGACTCAGCTCAATGTGCCATTGAGCAACGGCACGAAGCGTACGTCACACAGTTTGCGCCGCGAGAAGCCCTGTTCTTCGCGCACTATCAACAGCAATTGCTGTGTCTCGCCACTGGCGCCCACCGGTATCACCATGCGCCCGCCCGGTGCCAGCTGGTCGAGCAAGGCCTGGGGCACTTCGGGTGCCCCGGCGGTGACGATGATGCCATTGTAGGGGGCCAGTGCCGGCCATCCCTCGAAACCGTCGCCCCAGCGGAACACCTGGTTGCGCAGGTTCAACTCGACCAGCCGTTCCTTGGCGCGGTCCTGCAGGGGTTTGATGCGCTCTACCGAGAACACCCGCTCCACCAGCCTGGACAGCACTGCTGTCTGGTAGCCAGACCCGGTGCCGATCTCCAGCACCTTGTCCAGCGGACCGTCCTCCAGCAGCACCTCGCTCATGTACGCGACCATGAACGGCTGCGAGATGGTCTGGTTGTTGCCGATGGGCAGGGCGGTATCTTCATACGCACGGTGCGACAGCGCCTCGTCGACGAACATGTGCCGCGGGATGTTGCGCAAGGCCTCTAGCACCCGCTGGTCCTTGATGCCTTCCTCGATCAAACGCTGGATCAGCCGTTCACGGGTTCGCTGCGAAGTAAAACCGATACCATGGCGCATCAGATCCTCCGGCTCTCGCATCAGAGCAGCCCCTCCAGCCAACCCTCGAGACGGTCGAAGGCATCGTTGAAGGTGCGGTCAAGCTGTAGCGGGGTGATCGAGACATAGCCCTGCATCACCGCGTGAAAATCGGTACCCGGGCCGCCATCCTCGGCGTCGCCGGCCACCGCGATCCAGTAGCCTTCCTTGCCGCGCGGGTTGACCACCTTGGTCGGCGCCGCCGCACGTGCACGATGCCCCAGGCGTGTCAGCTGGATGCCACGGATGTGCTCCAGCGGCAGGTTGGGAATGTTCACATTGAGTACGGTGCGCGGTGGCAGCTCAAGGCTTGCATGCGCCTCGACCAGCTTGCGCGCGAAATAGGCGGCAGTGGGCAGGTTGTCCGGCAGGCGCGAGAGCAGCGAGAAGGCAAACGAGGTGCCCCCCAGGAATCGACCTTCCAGCGCCGCGGCGACCGTGCCCGAGTACAGCACGTCATCGCCCAGGTTGGCGCCCAGGTTGATACCCGAGACGACCATGTCCGGCGGATGCTCCAGCAGCCCGTTCAGGCCCAGGTGCACGCAATCGGTCGGTGTGCCGTTGAGGCTGATGTAGCCGTTGGCCAGGGTCTGCGGATGCAGCGGGCGGTCGAGCGTCAGCGAACTGCTGGCGCCGCTCTTGTCCTGGTCCGGGGCAATCACCACGCACTCGGCATAATCCGCCAGCGCAGCATGCAGCGCGGCGAGACCGGGTGCGGTGACCCCGTCGTCGTTCGAAATCAGAATACGCATGGGCTGTCCGTCTGCCCTGCCGGCACCAGATCGACGAGTTCGCGCACCACCACGGTGGCGAAGCATCCGGCCGGAAGGACGAATTCCAGTTGCAGGATATCAGGCTCGGGATAATGCCACGTCAAGCCGCCAATGGGCAGCCGCAGAATGCGCCGTTCCTGTTTGAGGTTGGCATTGCCCAGCCATTGGCACAGGGCTGCCTCCTGTTCGGCCACGCGTTGCTCGATCGCACCGCCTGCCCCACTGGTGGCCGGCAGGCCCTCGCCCCACAGCGGCCCGGTAGGGTGCAGGTCGAGTATTGCCAGGCGCGGATCGCTGCACTCGGCCTCGCCCGCCGCGAAAAAGCTGCGGCTGTCGGTAAACGCCAGCAGGTCGCCGACCTGAGCCTGTTGCCAGCTGCCATCGGCAACCCGCTCGGCCAGCACCCGGTTGAACAGGTAGCTGCGTGCGCTGGACAGCAGCCGCGAGCGCACATTGCGCTGCTCGGGCAGGGCCTTGCGCTCGGCCCACTGGCGCGCATCGTGCACGTTGCCGCCCGCAAAGCCGAAGCGCTGGCTGCCGAAGTAGTTGGGCACGCCTTGTATGCGCAATTGCTCGAGGCGCGCGTCCAGGGCCTGGTGATCGGCGCTGAGCGCTGTGAGGCGCAGGGTGAAGCCGTTGGCCGAGTGCGCGCCACGCTGGAGTTTGCGCGAGTGACGGGTGTGTCTGAGGATGCTCAGGGTTTCGTTTTCAGCCGCGCTCAGGTCAGGGTCGGCCTTGCCCGGCAGGTGCAGGCTGAACCATTGGCGAGTCAGCGCCTGACGGTCCTTGAGGCCGGCATAGCTCACGGTGCGCAGCGGTACGCCGGCGGCGCGGGCCAGGCGGCGGGCGGCCTCCTCGGTATTGAGGTCGCGTTTCTCGACCCACAGCCACAAGTGCTCGCCTTCACCCGACAGGGGAATGTCGAGCACTTCATCGACCTGGAAATCTTCGGCCGTGGCCTTGAGGATGGCGCTGCCCAGCGCCGGCCCGGCTGCCTGCGGGCCGAGCAGTTCGAGTTCGGTCATGCGCGCAGCAACAACGCGACGGCGTGAACGGCGATGCCTTCTTCACGGCCGGTGAAGCCGAGCTTCTCTTCGGTGGTGGCCTTGACGTTGACCTGGTCGAGCTCGACCTGCAGGTCCTGGGCGATCAGGGTACGCATGGTTTCGATGTGCGCGGCCATCCGGGGTGCCTGGGCCACGATGGTGGCGTCGACGTTGCCCACCTTCCAGCCCTTGGCATGGATGATCGACAGGATGTGGCGCAGCAGCACGCGGCTGTCGGCGCCCTTGAACTGCGGGTCGGTATCGGGGAAATGCTTGCCGATGTCACCCAGCGCGGCGGCGCCCAGCAGTGCATCGCTCAGCGCGTGCAGCAGCACATCGCCGTCGGAATGGGCCAGCAGGCCGAACTTGTGCGCAATGCGCACCCCACCCAAGGTGATGAAATCGCCTTCCGCGAAGCGGTGCACATCGTAGCCGTGGCCAATACGCATAAAAAAACGCCCTGATTGAGTCAGGGCGTGATTCTACCTGCTTTGCCGGGGGTTTGGCTTATTTGTAGGACTAGCCCTACGCCCGCCCCAATGCCGCCGCATGGTGGCGCAGGTGGTCATCGATGAAGCTGGCGATGAAGTAGTAGCTGTGGTCGTAGCCAGGCTGCAGGCGCAACGTCAGCGGGTAACCAGCCGCCTGCGCGGCCTGGGCCAGCACTTCGGGCTTGAGCTGGGTTTGCAGGAAGTCGTCGCGATCGCCCTGATCGACCAGCAGCGGCAGCGTTTCCTGCGCCTGCGCGATCAGCACGCTGGCATCCCATTCGCGCCAGCGTGAACGCTCCTCGCCCAGGTAGCGACTGAACGCCTTCTGGCCCCAGGGGCAGTCCATCGGGTTGCCGATGGGCGAGAACGCCGACACCGACACATAGCGCCCGGGGTTGCGCAAGGCGCACACCAGCGCGCCGTGCCCACCCATGGAGTGACCGCTGATGCTGCGCGCAGCGGAGGCCGGGAAATGCGCCTCCACCAGTGCCGGCAGCTCATCCACCACATAGTCGTGCATGCGGTAGTGCTCGGCCCACGGCTGTTCGGTGGCATTGAGGTAGAACCCCGCGCCCAGGCCGAAGTCCCAGGCGCCGTCCGGGTCGTCCGGTACCTGTGGCCCGCGCGGGCTGGTGTCCGGCGCCACGATGATCAGGCCGAGCTCGGCGGCAAGCTTGTGCGCGCCGGCCTTCTGCATGAAGTTCTCGTCGGTGCAGGTCAGCCCGCTCAGCCAGTACAGCACCGGCAGCTTGCCGCCCTGCTCCGCCTGCGGCGGCAGGTACACGGCAAACACCATGTCGCACCCCAGCACGCTGGAGCGGTGCCGGTAGCGCTTGTGCCAGCCGCCGAAGCTCTTCTGGCAGGAGATGTTTTCCAGGCTCATGGCAGACCTCAGAAGTGGATGACGCTGCGGATGCTCTTGCCTTCATGCATCAGGTCGAAGGCCTTGTTGATGTCCTCCAGGCCCATGGTGTGGGTAATGAAGGTGTCCAGCGGGATCTCGCCCTGCTCGGCCATGTCCACATAGCTTGGCAGCTCGGTGCGACCACGCACGCCACCGAATGCCGAGCCGCGCCAGACGCGGCCGGTGACCAGCTGGAACGGACGCGTTGCGATCTCCTGGCCGGCACCGGCGACGCCGATGATCACCGACTCGCCCCAGCCCTTGTGGCAGCACTCCAGGGCCGCACGCATCAGTTGCACGTTGCCGATGCACTCGAACGAGAAGTCCACGCCGCCATCGGTCAGGTCCACGATCACTTCCTGGATCGGGCGATCGTAGTCCTTGGGGTTGATGCAGTCGGTGGCACCCAGCTGGCGTGCGATCTCGAACTTGGCCGGGTTGATGTCGATGGCGATGATGCGGCTGGCCTTGGCCTTGACCGCTCCGATCACGGCCGACAGGCCGATGCCGCCCAGGCCGAAGATGGCCACGGTGTCACCCGGCTTGACCTTGGCGGTATTGAGTACCGCACCGATGCCGGTGGTCACGCCGCAACCGAGCAGGCACACCTTCTCCAGCGGGGCCTCTTTCTGGATCTTGGCCACGGAAATTTCCGGCAGCACGGTGTATTCGGAGAAGGTCGAGGTGCCCATGTAGTGGAACAGCGGCTGACCCTTGTAGGCAAAACGCGTGGTGCCGTCGGGCATCAGGCCCTTGCCCTGGGTCGCGCGGATGGCCTGGCACAGGTTGGTCTTGCCCGACTTGCAGAACTTGCACTGGCGACATTCCGGGGTGTAGAGCGGGATCACGTGATCGCCCACCGCCACCGAGGTCACGCCCTCACCGATGGCCTCGACGATGGCGCCACCTTCATGGCCCAGGATGGACGGGAAGATGCCTTCCGGGTCGGCGCCCGACAGCGTGTAGGCGTCGGTGTGGCAGACGCCGCTGGCGACCACGCGCAACAGCACTTCGCCGGCCTTGGGCATGGCCACGTCGACTTCGACGATCTCCAGCGGTTTCTTGGCTTCGAAGGCAACGGCAGCACGGGACTTGATCATCAAGGTTCTCCACAAAGGTTTCAGTTCAGGCGTGAAGTGTAATTCATCGTCTTTTGCTTAATAATCGAGCCAAACACAAAACATTATTGCCATGCAGGGATAATCGATGAGCAGCCGCTGGGAAGGGATCGACGAATTCGTCGCGGTGGCCGAATCGGGCCAGTTCACCGCAGCAGCCGAGCGCCTGGGGGTATCGTCGTCGCACGTCAGCCGTGCGGTGGCGCGCCTGGAAGATCGCCTGCAGACGCGCCTTTTGTACCGCAGCACGCGCAAGGTGACCTTGAGTGAGGCTGGGCAGACCTTTCTTCAGCACTGCCAGCGCCTGCAGGATGGCCGCGAAGAGGCCCTGCGCGCCATAGGCGACCTGACCAGCGAGCCCAAGGGGCTGCTGCGCATGACCTGTGCGGTGGCCTATGGCGAGCGCTTCATCGTGCCGCTGGTCACCCGCTTCATGGCGCAGTACCCGCAGTTGCGGGTGGACATCGAGCTGACCAACCGCACCCTCGACCTGCTGCACGAAGGCATGGACATGGCGATTCGTTTGGGCCGGTTGCAGGAGTCACGCCTGGTGGCGGCACGCCTGGCCCCACGGCGCATGTACCTGTGCGCCTCGCCAGCGTACCTGGAGCGCTATGGGCGGCCCCACAGCGTGTCGGAGCTGGCGCGGCACAACTGCCTGATCGGCAGCACGGATATCTGGGCCTTGCAGCAGGAGGGGCGGGAAATCAGTCAGCGGGTGCAGGGCAACTGGCGCTGCAACAGCGGGCAGGCGGTGCTGGATGCGGCGCTGCAGGGGATGGGGCTGTGCCAGTTGCCGGACTACTACGTGCTGGAGCATCTGGGCAGTGGCGCGCTGGTGTCGCTGCTTGAAGCGCATCAGCCGCCGAATACGGCGGTGTGGGCGTTGTACCCGCAACAGCGGCACCTGTCGCCGAAGGTGCGCAAGCTGGTGGATTATCTACGGGAGAAGTTGGGACAGTTGCCTGAGTACCGCAGCGTGTAGAAAACGTCGCGGGCTCCCACAAATCATTCACCCGCCCTTGAACGTACTGCAGTCCCTTGTGCAAGGCTGGCTTGCCAGAGAATGGGCCACCGTGGTCAATTGCCGCGATTGGCCCAGCGCTGCCTCAGCCACTCCAGGTCTTCCGGTCGCGTCACCTTGATATTGTCGTTGCGCCCTTCGACCAGGCGTGGTGCCTGCCCCGACCATTCGATGGCAGACGCCTCGTCGGTGATCGCCACGTCCGCCACCAGGCTGTCTGCCAGCGCACGGTGCAATGCCCCCAGGCGGAACATCTGCGGGGTGTACGCCTGCCACACCGTGCTGCGGTCGATAGTGGCGCTTACCCGCCCGTTGGCATCGGCACGCTTGAGCGTGTCGCGCGCCGGCACCGCCAGCAGCCCGCCCACCGGATCATTCGCCAGCTCGCCCAGCAGGCGGTCAAGGTCGTCGCGCGCCAGGTTCGGCCGCGCCGCATCGTGCACCAGCACCCAGTCGTTGTCGGCCGCGCCCTGGGCGTGCAGCAGCAGCAAGGCGTTGAGCACCGAATCGGCACGCTCGCGCCCACCTGCCGCACGCTGGATGCGCGTATCGCTGGCGCAGGCCAGGCCCGGCCAGTAAGGGTCGTCGGCAGCAATGCTGACCACCACGCCCTTGAGGCATGGATGGTCGAGAAAACAGTCGAGGCTATGCTCGAGAATCGTCCGCCCGCCCAGTTGCAGGTACTGCTTGGGACGGTCGGCCGCCATGCGGGCACCAACACCCGCGGCAGGAATCACTGCCCAGAAGGCAGGCAGGGACGCCGTCATTGGGCCAACTGGTAGAGGGTTTCACCCTCCTTGACCATACCCAGCTCATGACGAGCGCGTTCTTCGACGGTTTCCATACCTTTCTTCAACTCCAGCACTTCGGCATCAAGCACGCGATTACGCTCCAGCAGACGCTCGTTTTCAGCGTGCTGGTCGGCGATCTGCTGCTTGAGGTCGGCAACCTGGGCCAGGCTGCCGTTGCCCACCCACAGACGGTACTGCAGGCCACCCAGCAACAGGAGCAAGACGAGGAACAACCAATAGGGACTACGCATCAGGGTATCCACTGGAAAAAGGCCGCCCGTGCACAAGGGGCTGATGGCACGAAGCCTGACCGAAGCCAGGCTTTGTGGGGAAAGCACTTGCTGCACAGGGTTGCTGAAAGATTAGCTGCGTCTTTCAGCCTCACACTGCGGCCTTTTTACCATCTCTGGCTTAGCCGCGAAACTCGCCGCGACCACGGTACACAGCCTTGCTGCCCAGTTGCTCTTCGATACGCAGCAATTGGTTGTACTTGGAGACGCGGTCGGAGCGGCACAGCGAACCGGTCTTGATCTGGCCGGCAGCGGTACCCACGGCCAGGTCGGCAATGGTCGAATCTTCGGTTTCGCCCGAACGGTGCGAGATCACCGCGGTGTAACCGGCGGCCTTGGCCATCTGGATGGCTTCCAGGGTTTCGGTCAGGGTGCCGATCTGGTTGAACTTGATCAGGATCGAGTTGGCGATCTTCTTGTCGATGCCTTCCTTCAGGATCTTGGTGTTGGTCACGAACAGGTCGTCACCGACCAGTTGCACCTTGTCGCCGATCTTGTCGGTCAGGATCTTCCAGCCAGCCCAGTCGGACTCGTCCAGGCCGTCTTCGATCGAGATGATCGGGAAACGCTCGGTCAGGCCCTTGAGGTAGTCGGCAAAACCGGCTGCATCGAACGACTTGCCTTCACCGGACAGGTTGTACTTGCCGTCCTCGTAGAACTCGCTGGCCGCACAGTCCAGCGCCAGGGTCACGTCGGTGCCCAGGGTGTAGCCGGCGTTGGCGATGGCTTCGGCGATGGCCGACAGCGCGTCTTCGTTGGAAGCCAGGTTAGGTGCGAAACCACCCTCGTCACCCACGGCGGTGTTCAGGCCACGGGCCTTCAGTACTGCCTTGAGGTGGTGGAAGATCTCGGTGCCCATGCGCAGCGCGTCGGAGAAGGTCTTGGCGCCGACCGGCTGCACCATGAACTCCTGGACGTCGACGTTGTTGTCGGCGTGCTCGCCGCCGTTGATGATGTTCATCATCGGGACCGGCATCGAGTACTGGCCAGGGGTGCCATTGAGGTTTGCGATGTGCGCGTACAGCGGCAGGTCCTGGTCCTGTGCAGCGGCCTTGGCGGCAGCCAGGGACACGGCGAGGATGGCGTTGGCGCCCAGGTTGCCTTTGTTTTCAGTACCGTCGAGCTTGATCATCGCCAGGTCGAGCGCTTTCTGCTCGACCGGGTCCTTGCCCAGCAGCAGGTCGCGGATCGGGCCGTTGATGTTGGCGACGGCCTTCAGTACGCCCTTGCCCATGTAACGGCTCTTGTCGCCATCACGCAGCTCCAGCGCTTCGCGCGAGCCAGTGGAAGCACCCGACGGCGCACAGGCGCTGCCGATGATGCCGTTGTCGAGCAGTACGTCCGCTTCGACGGTAGGGTTACCGCGCGAATCGAGAACTTCACGACCTTTGATGTCGACGATTTTTGCCATTGTTGTAAGCACTCCAGAATTGACGAAAACAACGCAGCTGAGAAAAAAACCGGGTCCGTCACAGGCGGTCGGCGCACGGGCAGGCCTGACGAGGACAAGCCCCTGACCCCGGGGTCAGGGGATGAACGGGCGGTACTTTACCGGAGAATCGAGGTTTACGCGGTTTCTACCGTCGGAAAACTCTTGACCAGTTCGTCCAGTTGCTTGAGCTGGGCCAGGAATGGCTCCAGTTTGTCCAGGCGCAGGGCGCACGGGCCGTCGCACTTGGCATTGTCAGGGTCCGGGTGGGCCTCGAGGAACAGGCCCGCCAGCCCCTGACTGAGGCCGGCCTTGGCCAGGTCGGTGACCTGGGCACGGCGGCCACCTGCGGAATCGGCGCGACCACCCGGCATCTGCAGGGCATGAGTCACGTCGAAGAACACCGGGTACTCGAACTGCTTCATGATGCCGAAGCCGAGCATGTCCACCACCAGGTTGTTGTAGCCGAAGCTCGAACCACGCTCGCAGAGGATCAGTTGGTCGTTGCCGGCCTCTTCGCACTTGCTCAGGATGTGCTTCATCTCCTGGGGTGCGAGGAACTGCGCCTTCTTGATGTTGATCACCGCGCCGGTTTTGGCCATCGCGACAACAAGATCAGTCTGGCGCGACAGGAAGGCCGGCAGCTGGATGATGTCGCACACGTCAGCCACGGCCTGCGCCTGGTGCGGCTCGTGCACGTCGGTGATCACCGGCACGTTGAAGGTGCGCTTGATCTCTTCGAAGATCTTCATCCCCTCTTCCAGGCCAGGGCCGCGGTAGGAGTTGATCGACGAACGGTTGGCCTTGTCGAAGCTGGCCTTGAACACGTAGGGGATACCGAGCTTCTCGGTAACCCGCACGTATTCTTCACAGACCTTCAGGGCCAGGTCACGGGATTCCAGCACGTTCATGCCGCCGAACAGGACGAACGGCTTGTCGTTGGCGATCTCGATGTTACCGACGCGAATGATCTTCTGGGTCATGGATCAGGCCTTGTTCTTTTGAGCCAATGCAGCTTTGACGAAGCCGCTGAACAGCGGGTGACCGTCACGCGGGGTAGAGGTGAACTCCGGGTGGAACTGGCAGGCCACGAACCACGGATGGTCCTTGGACTCGACCACTTCGACCAGTGCGCCGTCGCCGGAACGACCCGATACCACCAGGCCCGCCTCGATCAGTTGCGGCAGCAGGTTGTTGTTGACCTCGTAGCGGTGACGGTGACGCTCGACGATCACGTCCTTGGCGTAGCAGTCGTGCACCTTGGAGCCGCTTTGCAGCTGGCACTCCTGGGCGCCCAGACGCATGGTGCCGCCAAGGTCCGAGGCTTCGGTACGGGTCTCGACCGCGCCGGTGGCATCTTCCCACTCGGTGATCAGGCCCACCACCGGGTGACCGCTGGCGCGATCGAACTCGGTGGAGTTGGCGTCCTTCCAGCCCATCACGTTGCGGGCGAATTCGATGACCGCCACCTGCATGCCCAGGCAGATACCCAGGTAAGGCACCTTGTTCTCGCGAGCGTATTGAACGGCAGTGATCTTGCCTTCCACGCCGCGCAGGCCGAAACCGCCCGGTACCAGGATGGCGTCCACGCCTTCGAGCAGGCCGGTGCCCTGGTTCTCGATGTCTTCGGAGTCGATGTAGCGCAGGTTGACCTTGGTGCGGTTGCTGATGCCGGCATGGCTCATCGCTTCGATCAGCGACTTGTAGGCATCGAGCAGTTCCATGTACTTGCCGACCATGGCGATGGTGACTTCGTGCTCGGGGTTGAGCTTGGCATCGACCACCGCGTCCCACTCGGACAGGTCGGCGCTGCCGCACTGCAGGCCGAAACGCTCGACGACGAAGTCGTCCAGGCCCTGGGAGTGCAGGATGCCCGGGATCTTGTAGATGGTGTCGGCGTCTTCCAGCGCGATCACCGCACGTTCTTCAACGTTGGTGAACTGCGCGATCTTGCGGCGCGACGAGCTGTCGATCGGGTGATCGGAACGGCACACCAGCACGTCCGGCTGCAGGCCGATGGAGCGCAGCTCCTTGACCGAGTGCTGGGTAGGCTTGGTCTTGGTCTCGCCGGCGGTGGCGATGTACGGCACCAGGGTCAGGTGCATCAGCATCGCGCGCTTGGCGCCCACTTCGAAGCGCAGCTGGCGGATGGCCTCGAGGAACGGTTGCGACTCGATGTCACCCACGGTACCGCCGATCTCGACCATGGCCACGTCGGCATCGCCGGCGCCCTTGATGATGCGGCGCTTGATTTCGTCGGTGATGTGCGGGATCACCTGGATGGTGGCACCCAGGTAGTCACCACGGCGCTCCTTGCGCAGCACGTGCTCGTACACGCGGCCGGTGGTGAAGTTGTTGTTCTGGGTCATGGTCGTGCGGATGAACCGCTCGTAGTGGCCCAGGTCCAGGTCGGTCTCGGCGCCGTCGTGGGTGACGAACACTTCACCGTGCTGGAACGGGCTCATGGTGCCCGGGTCGACGTTGATGTACGGGTCCAGCTTGAGCATGGTGACCTTGAGCCCCCGCGCCTCCAGGATGGCCGCCAATGAAGCCGAGGCAATGCCTTTCCCCAATGAAGAAACAACACCGCCCGTGACGAATATGTAGCGCGTCATGAAAAACCCTAGAAGTCTGCGTTAAAGCGGTCAGTGCCGCCGGGGAAAGCGAAGGAAGGCCGAAGCCCCCGATCACCTGCGTCAATCACAGTGCATCTTAAAAAACTGCCGCGCCTGGTCAGACCGGGGGTTGAAAACCCGGTAAGGAGCTCGCTAAACATTTTTAGAATCGCCCAGCAAAAAACTGCTTGGTAATCGGCAACTGCCGTGATTCAGATGAAGTCACAGAAGTTGTATCAAGAAGGGAGCGTAGTCTACCGGAATGTCCCTTTCATCTCAAACCTTGCGCGCTTGTCGGTACGCACCAGTGCAGTTGCCCGTCGGCAAGCCCCAGCCCCGGCAGGTTGGCCACCGCCAGCAACTGCCCGTCGCGGTACAGCAGCGGCACGCGCTGGCGGGCGAACAAGGGTAGCTGGCGCTCGTTGAGCAACCGCTTGAGGTCGCGATGGCCTCTGCCCTCGATCGCCATCCTCTCGCCGCCCTGGCGATAGCGCACCTGCAGCGGGCCCTGCGGCAACCTGCCGATTAGTGTCAACTGGCCATTACCGGGCAGTGCAAGCGGCTGGCGCGGGTCGAGCCAGGGGCCCGGCTGCGCCGGCGGCGTGAGCCAGTGCGCACCCAGCCAGTAGATGCGCAGGCCACTGCGGTGCAGCTCGCCATCGGCCAGGCGCCATACAGGACGCCCTTCGCCGCCGGCATCGCGCACGTCTTCCCAACCCGACCAGTGGCGAGTGTCCGGCAGGCGCGTGCGCGCCGCCAGCCAGTACTGCAGGGCGTTGCGCTGGCGTGCCGGGGACAGTTGGCGCAGCACCTCCAGATCCAGCGACGGGCAGCCCAACCAGGCGAAGGCATCAGGGGTCGAGGCTTGTGCGAGGTCCTGCTGCGCCACTTCATCGAGCAGGCCCTGCGCCTCGGCCAGGTGCGCGGCGCTGCGCGCCAGGCTGCGCGCCGCCTGGGGCCAGCGTCGGGTCAGCGCCGGCAGCACCTGGTGGCGCAGGTAGTTGCGCGAGAACTGGGTGTCATCGTTGCTGGGGTCTTCTATCCAGTGCAGGCCATGCGCGGTGGCGTAGGCCAGCAGTTCATCACGCGGGGTATCCAGCAAGGGTCGCAGCAGGCTGCCCTGCCCCAGCGCCCGCTGCGCCGGCATTCCCGACAGGCCACGCAGGCCGGCCCCGCGCAACAGCCGAAACAGCAGCGTCTCGGCCTGGTCGTCGCGGTGCTGGCCGGTCAGCAGCAGTTCGCCCGGGCGCAGGGCCTGGGCGAAGGCTGCATAGCGCGCGTCCCGGGCGCCCTGCTCCAGGCTGGCGCCTGGGGCGACGTGCACATGGATGATGTCCAGCGGTACGCCCAGGCTGTCGCACAGGCGCTGGCAGTGGGCCGGCCACGCATCGGCAGCGGCTTGCAGACCGTGGTGGACATGGAGGGCACGAAGGGGCGCAGCCGGCTGTTGGGCCAGCAGGTGTAGCAGGACGGTGGAGTCGAGGCCGCCAGAGAGGGCGATGCACCAGCCGGTAGCTTGGTGCCAGGGGGACAGGGTGTTGCGCAGGTCGATCATCGGTGGCCCTTCGCCGGCAAAGCCGGCTCCTACAGAAGCGAAAGGGCCACCGATGAGTTCAGATCAGAGCCCGTAGCTCATCAGGCGATCATAACGGCGCTTGAGCAGCGCGTCGTTGTCGAACGCCTTGAGCATGTCCAACTGCTCGATCAGCGAAGCGCGGATGTTGGCCGAGGCTGCCGCCGGGTCACGGTGTGCGCCGCCCAGTGGTTCGCCGATCACCTTGTCAACGATACCCAGGCCCTTGAGGCGCTCGGCCGTGATGCCCATCGCTTCGGCTGCGTCAGCAGCCTTCTCGGCAGTCTTCCACAGGATCGAGGCGCAGCCTTCCGGCGAAATCACCGCGTAGGTGGAGTACTGCAGCATGTTCAGCTGGTCGCAAACGCCGATGGCCAGTGCACCGCCCGAACCGCCTTCGCCGATCACGGTGGCGATGATCGGCGTTTTCAGGCGAGCCATCACGCGCAGGTTCCAGGCAATCGCTTCGCTCTGGTTGCGCTCTTCGGCGTCGATGCCGGGGTAGGCGCCCGGGGTGTCGATGAAGGTCAGGATCGGCATCTTGAAGCGTTCGGCCATTTCCATCAGGCGGCACGCCTTGCGGTAGCCTTCAGGGCGTGGCATGCCGAAGTTGCGGCGTACCTTCTCGCGCACTTCACGGCCTTTCTGATGACCGATCACCATCACCGGCTGGTCGTCCAGGCGGGCTATGCCACCAACGATCGCGGCGTCGTCGGAGAAGTGGCGGTCGCCATGCAGCTCGTCGAACTCGGTGAAGATGTGGTCGATGTAGTCCAGGGTGTACGGACGACGCGGGTGACGCGCCAGGCGCGCGATCTGCCAGCTGGTCAGGTTGCCGAAAATGCTCTCGGTCAGCGTGCTGCTCTTGTCTTGCAGACGGGCGATTTCATCGCCGATGTTCAGCGAGTTGTCATTGCCGACCAGGCGCAGCTCTTCGATCTTGGCTTGCAGGTCAGCAATCGGCTGTTCGAAATCCAGAAAATTCGGGTTCATAGGCATCCGTCTTGGGTCGACGGCCAGGCGGCCGGCCGGTTGATCCGTTTGGCGCCCTACCTTAAGGGATCAGGCGCATTCAGGTCGAGATTAAAAATTCATCAATTCATCGATATTGCAGGAAGACGTTCTCACGCCCGAACTGGTCACGCAGGGCCTGAATCAGTCCGTCCGCGGGGTCGATGCGCCAACCTTCGCCAAACTGCAGCAGGGCGCGCGCATCGTTGCCGGTGTATTCCATGCTGATCGGGCACGCGCCGCGATGGCGCTTGAACAGCTCGCCCAGCCACGCCAGGCGGTCGCCCTTGAGGGCGTCGGCATGGATCTTCAGGCGCAGGCTTTCGGCCAGGTTGGTACGTGCATCTTCCATGCTCATCACGCGCTTGACCCGCAGGCGCAGGCCACCGGAGAAGTCGTCATTGCTGACCTCCCCTTCGACCACCACCATCGCGTCGGTCTGCAGCAACGGCTGCGCGGCCATGAACGCATCGGCAAACAGCGACGCCTCGATGCGCCCGGAGCGGTCGTCGAGGGTCACGAAGCCCATCTTGTCGCCCTTCTTGTTCTTCATCACGCGCAGCGCAATGATCATGCCGGCCACGGTCTGGGTATCGCGGGCCGGCTTGAGGTCGATGATGCGCTGACGGGCGAAACGGCGGATCTCGCCTTCGTACTCGTCGATCGGGTGGCCGGTCAGGTACAGGCCCAGGGTGTCCTTCTCGCCGCGCAGGCGTTCCTTGAGGGTCAGCTCGCGGGCGTTGCGGTGGTTGGCATAGACGTCGGCGTCGGCCTCCACGAACAATCCGCCGAACAGGTCCGAGTGCCCGCTGTCGTGGGTGCGTGCGGTCTGTTCGGCCGACTTGATCGCCTCTTCCATCGCCCCGAGCAGCACCGCGCGGTTACGGTCGATGTTGGCCTGGTAGGCCTTGATCTCGTCGTGGAAGAACGGCCCCAGGCGATCCAGTGCACCGCTGCGGATCAATGCATCGAGGGTGCGCTTGTTGATGCGCTTGAGGTCGACCCGCTCGCAGAAGTCGAACAGGTCCTTGAACGGCCCGCTGCTGCGCGCCTCGACGATCGCGTCGACAGGGCCCTCGCCCACGCCCTTGATCGCGCCCAGGCCATACACGATGCGGCCGTCGTCGTTGACCGTGAACTTGAAGTCGGAGGTGTTCACATCCGGTGCATCGAGGCGCAGCTTCATGCTGCGCACTTCCTCGATCAGGGTCACCACCTTGTCGGTGTTGTGCATATCCGCCGACAGTACCGCAGCCATGAACGCGGCCGGGTGATGGGTCTTGAGCCAGGCGGTCTGGTACGACACCAGGCCGTAGGCGGCGGAGTGGGACTTGTTGAAACCGTAACCGGCGAACTTTTCCACCAGGTCGAAGATGTTGCCCGCCAGGTCCGGGTCGATGTTGTTGGTGGCGCAGCCTTCGATGAAACCGCCACGCTGCTTGGCCATTTCCTCGGGCTTCTTCTTGCCCATCGCCCGGCGCAGCATGTCCGCACCGCCGAGGGTGTAGCCGGCCATCACCTGGGCGATCTGCATCACCTGTTCCTGGTACAGGATGATGCCGTAGGTCGGCGCCAGTACCGGCTTGAGGCCTTCGTACTGGTAGTCGGAGTGCGGGTAGGCCAGCTCGGCGCGGCCGTGCTTGCGGTTGATGAAGTCGTCCACCATGCCCGATTGCAGCGGGCCCGGGCGGAACAGTGCCACCAGTGCGATAAGGTCTTCCAGGCAGTCGGGCTTGAGCTTCTTGATCAGCTCCTTCATGCCGCGCGACTCGAGCTGGAATACCGCAGTGGTCTCGGCCTTCTGCAGCAGGTCGTAGGTTTTCTTGTCGTCCAGCGGGATGAAGTCGATGTTCAGGTCCGGCAGGCCGGCCTTGGCCTGCTCGCGGTTGATCGTCTCCATTGCCCACTTGATGATGGTCAGGGTACGCAGGCCGAGGAAGTCGAACTTCACCAGGCCGGCCGCCTCCACGTCATCCTTGTCGAACTGGGTTACCAGGCCGCCGCCCTCTTCGTCACAGGCAATCGGCGAGAAGTCGGTGAGTTTGGTCGGCGCGATGACCACGCCACCGGCGTGCTTGCCGGTGCCCCGGGTAACGCCCTCGAGCTTGAGGGCCATGTCCCAGATTTCCTTGGCATCCTCGTCGGTCTTGAGGAAGTCGCGCAGCATTTCCTCCTGCTCGTAGGCCTTCTCCAGGGTCATGCCGACTTCGAACGGAATCATCTTCGACAGGCGGTCGGCCAGGCCGTAGGACTTGCCCTGCACCCGCGCCACGTCACGCACCACCGCCTTGGCCGCCATGGTGCCGAAGGTGATGATCTGGCTCACCGCATTGCGCCCGTAGGCGTCGGCCACGTACTCGATCACGCGGTCGCGACCGTCCATGCAGAAGTCGACGTCGAAGTCGGGCATCGAGACCCGTTCAGGATTGAGGAAACGTTCGAACAGCAGGTCGTAGGCCAGCGGGTCGAGGTCGGTGATCTTCAGCACGTAGGCCACCAGCGAGCCGGCACCCGACCCCCGGCCCGGACCTACCGGCACGCCGTTGTTCTTGGCCCACTTGATGAAGTCCATAACGATCAGGAAGTAACCGGGGAAGCCCATCTGAATGATGATGTCCAGCTCGAACTTCAGCCGGTCGAGGTAGACCTGGCGCTTCTCTTCATAGTTGGGCGTGGTGTCCTTGGGCCATAGCACCGCCAGGCGCTCTTCCAGGCCTTCATGGGACACATGGCGCAGGTATTCGTCGATGCCCATGCCGTTGGGCGTGGGGAAGTCGGGCAGGAAGTGCTTGCCCAGCTGCACCTCGATGTTGCAGCGCTTGGCGATCTCGACCGTGTTGGCCAGGGCGTCGGGCAGGTCGCTGAACAGCTCGGCCATTTCTTCCGGGCTTTTCAGGTACTGCTGGTCGCTGTAGTTGCGCGAACGCCGCGGATCGTCCAGGGCACGGCCTTCGCCGATGCACACACGGGTTTCGTGGGCGTCGTAGTCGGTCTGCTTGATGAAGCGCACGTCGTTGGTGGCCACCAGCGGCGCGCCCAGGCGGTCGGCAAGGGCCACGGCGGCGTGCAGATACTCTTCGTCGCCGCTGCGGTTGGTGCGCTGCACCTCGACATAGAAGCGATCGGGGAACATCGCCATCCAGTCGCGCAGCAGGGCCTCGGCTTCCTGCGGGTTGTTGCCCAGCAGTGCCATGCCGATATCGCCTTCCCTGGCCGCCGACAAGGCGATCAGACCCTCGCTGGCCGGGGCGATCCACTCGCGCTCGATGACCACCACGCCATTGCGCTGGCCGTCCATCCAGCCACGGGAGATCAGCTCGGTGAGGTTGCGGTAGCCCTTGGCGTTCATCGCCAACAGGCAGATGCGCGACAGCGGCAGGTCGGGGTCGGCGTTGGACAGCCACAGGTCGGCCCCACAGATCGGCTTGATCCCGCTGCCCATGGCGGTCTTGTAGAACTTGACCAGCGAGCACATGTTGCTCTGGTCGGTGACGGCCACCGCCGGCATGTTCATCCCGGCCAGGGCCTTGACCAGCGGCTTGATCCGCACCAGGCCATCGACCAGCGAGAATTCGGTGTGCAGGCGAAGATGAACGAAAGAAGCCGACATGATGATCCTATAGCAGCACAAAACAACAAGGCCCGGATTGTACCGGGCCTCGATCAAAACTACAGCCTGCGCGGGAGTGGTCAGGCTGAACGGGGGTTGCCTCTACACCGGCAACAGGCCGTTGGCCTGCAGGCCACGGGCCTCGAATGCAGCCCGTACCGGGGCGAACGAGCGCCGGTGAATCGGCGTGGGGCCAAGCCGGGCCAGAGCTTCAAGGTGCAGCGGGGTCGGGTAGCCCTTGTGCCCGCCGATGCCGTAGCCAGGGTAGATCAGCTCGAAGGCAGCCATTTCCCGGTCACGGGTCACCTTGGCCAGGATAGAGGCCGCAGCGATGGCCGGCACCTGGCTGTCACCCTTGACCACCGGCGCCGATGGCACGTTGAGCTTGGGGCAACGGTTGCCATCGATCAGTGCCAGCTTGGGCGTGATGTGCAGGCCTTCGACCGCGCGCTGCATGGCCAGCATGGTGGCATGCAGAATGTTCAGCTGGTCGATCTCGTCGACCTCGGCGCGGGCGATGTGAAAGCTCAGGGCCTTCTCGCAGATCTCGTCGAAGAGCTTTTCGCGGCGCGCCTCGGTGAGTTTTTTCGAATCGTTCAGGCCCAGGATCGGCCGGCTCGGGTCGAGGATCACGGCAGCGGTCACCACCGCGCCACACAGCGGGCCGCGGCCGACTTCGTCAACCCCGGCGACCAGGTCTTCGACCAGGTTGAAATCCAGTCCGATTTGCATTTATCGATGTTCCAGCAAGGCCAGTACCGCGTCGGCTGCCTGGTTGGAGGCATCGCGGCGCAGGGTACGGTGAATCTGATCGAAGCTCTCGGTCTGCTGCTCGCCACCATTCACCAGTGGTGCCAGGGTCTGCGCCAGGGCCTCGCTGGTGGCGGCCTCCTGCAGCAGTTCGGGCACCAGCAGGCGCTGGGCCAGCAGGTTGGGCAGCGATACATAAGGGCTTTTGACCAGGCGCTTGAGAATCCAGTAGGTCACCGGGGCCACGCGGTACGCCACCACCATGGGTCGCTTGAACAACAGCGCCTCCAGGGTAGCGGTGCCCGAGGCGATCAATACCGCATCGCAGGCCGCCAGGGCCTGGTGCGACTGGCCGTCGAGAAGGGTCAGTGGCAGGTCGCGGCCTTCGAGCATCTGTTCGAGCTGGGCACGGCGCACCGGGTTGGCGCAGGGCGAGACGAAGCGCACCCCCGGCACCAGCTCGCGAAGCCGCTGTGCGGTATCCAGAAACAGTGCACCCAGGCGCCCTACTTCGCCGCCACGGCTGCCTGGCATCAGGGCCACCAAGGGTCCGTCGGGCAGGCCCAGCGCCTCACGCGCTGCAGTGCGGTCGGCCTGCAGCGGGATGGTATCGGCCAGCGGGTGGCCGACGAAACGCACCGGCACGCCCTGCTCTTCATAGAACCGCGCCTCGAACGGAAACAGCGTGAGCATCAGGTCGCAGCCTTCGCGGATCTTCAGCACACGCTTCTGCCGCCAGGCCCAAACAGAAGGGCTGACGTAGTGCACGGTCTTGATGCCGGCCTGGCGCAGTTTCAGTTCGATGTTGAGGGTGAAGTCGGGGGCATCGATACCGATGAACACGTCCGGCTTCTGCTCGATCAGCGTCTGGATCAGCAGCTTGCGGCGCTTGAGCAGCTCGCGCAGGCGACCCAGCACTTCGACCAGGCCCATGACGGCCAGGCGCTCCATGGGAAAGTAGGAACTCAGCCCCTCGGCTTCCATCAATGGGCCGCCGACGCCGATAAAGCGTACCTGCGGATGGCGGGCCTTGAGTGCACGCATCAGGCCGGCGCCAAGAATATCGCCGCTGGCTTCGCCTGCCACCAGCGCTACACAGAGTGGCGCCATGTCAGCGGGTGATGCCGCGGGCGGAGTTCTGGATCGACTTGACGAACAGGTCGACCTCGGGGAACTGCTGGGCGGGCTCGGCCAGTTCGGCGATGGCCTGGTCGACCGTCAGGTTCTGGCGATACACCACCTTGTAGGCGCGGCGCAGGGCATGGATAGCTTCATCGCTGAAACCGCGACGGCGCATGCCTTCGAAGTTCATGCTGCGCGCCTCGGCCGGGTTGCCGAACACGGTGACGAAGGCCGGCACATCCTTGCCGATGGCGGTACCCATGCCGGAAAAGCTGTGGGCGCCGATATGGCAGAACTGGTGCACCAGGGTAAACCCGGACAGTATCGCCCAGTCGCCCACATGCACATGCCCGGCCAGCGCGGTGTTGTTGACCAGGATGCAGTGGTTGCCGATCACGCTGTCGTGCCCGATATGGGCATAGGCCATGACCAGGTTGTGATCACCCAGGGTGGTTTCGCTACGGTCCTGCACGGTGCCACGGTGAATGGTCACGCCTTCGCGGATCACGTTGTGGTCGCCGATCACCAGGCGCGTCGGTTCACCCTTGTACTTGAGGTCAGGGGTGTCTTCGCCGACAGAGGCGAACTGGTAGATGCGGTTGTGCTTGCCGATGCGGGTCGGCCCTTTGAGAATCACATGCGGACCAATCACGGTCCCTTCCCCGATCTCGACCCCGGCACCGACGATCGACCATGGGCCGACCTCGACGCCGTCGGCAATCTTTGCCGATGGATCGATGATTGCCCGAGGGTCAATCAAACTCATAGTTTGCGTTCCGCGCAGATGATCTCGGCCGAGCATACCGGCTTGCCGTCCACCGACGCCTGGCACTCGAACTTCCAGATCTGGCGCTTGCAGCTGATGAACTTGGCTTCGAGGATCAGTTGATCACCCGGCAGCACCGGCTGGCGAAAGCGCAACTTGTCGGAACCGACGAAGTAGTACAGGGTACCGTCCGCGGGTTTGACGTCCAGCATCTTGAACCCGAGGATGCCGGCTGCCTGGGCCATCGCTTCGATGATCAGCACGCCGGGCATGATCGGGTGCGCCGGGAAGTGACCGTTGAAGAAAGGCTCGTTGATGCTGACATTCTTGTAGGCACGAATGCGCTGGGCCTCTACGTCCAAGTCCACCACCCGGTCCACCAGCAGGAACGGGTAACGGTGAGGCAAATATTCGCGAATCTCGTTGATGTCCATCATTTCGGGGGGAAGCCTGTAGTAAAGATAGGGAGCGCGCACGTTCGAGCGGCGCTCCTTTAGCAAATCAAGGAGCGCAGTCTAGCGGCTGGGCGCTCTTGATCAGGAAATGGTATCAGCCTTCTGATGAAGCTTTGTCGCCCGAGGTCACGGCCTCGAGTCGCTTTTCCACTTGTTGAAGACGTTTGGCCATCTCATCCAGCTGGCGAATGCGCGCGGCACTCTTGCGCCACTCACCCAGCGGCTGCATGGCCGTACCGGACGAATAGGCACCTGGCTCGGTGATGGAACGGGTGACCATGGTCATCCCGGAGACGAACACCCCATCACACACATCAATATGCCCGACCATGCCGACACCGCCGGCGATGGTGCAATGCTTGCCGATCTTGGTGCTGCCGGAAATACCGACACACGCGGCCATTGCCGTGTGGTCGCCGACCTGTACGTTATGGGCGATCTGGATCTGGTTGTCGAGTTTCACGCCATTGCCGATACGGGTATCGGCCAGTGCACCGCGGTCGATGGCGGTGTTCACGCCGATCTCGACATCGTCGCCGATGCTCACGCCGCCGATCTGGGCAATCTTCTGCCATACGCCCTTTTCATTGGCGAAACCGAAACCCTCACCCCCCAGCACGGCGCCGGACTGGATCACCACACGCTTGCCGATATGCACATCGTGGTACAGCGTGACGCGCGGGGCCAGCCAGCCGCCTTCGCCGATCACGCTGCGCGCACCGATGAAGCAGTGGGCACCGATGGTCACGCCAGGGCCGATCTGCGCCCCGCTTTCGATCACTGCACAGGCACCGATGCTGGCGCTGGCATCGACCTGTGCGTCTGCAGCCACCACGGCGCTGGGATGAACTCCCGCCACAGCCCTGGGCTTTGGATCGAACAGGTGGGAAACACGTGCGTAGGCCAGGTAGGGATCTGCAACGATCAGCGCGTGACCGGCAAAGCCCTCGGCATCGGCAGCCTTGAGCAGGACCGCAGCGGCCTTGCTCTCAGGCAGGAATTTGCGGTACTGCGGGTTGGCCAGGAAGCTCAGTTGTCCCGGGCCAGCCTCGTGCAGGGTCGCAAGGCCAGTGATGTCGAGCTCCGCCGGGCCACTGAGGGTGGCCCCGAGGAACTCGGCCAGCTGGCCGAGTTTCATGGTCGCAGTCATGTTCAACGGGACTGGTTCATGCGCTCGATGACCTGGCGGGTGATGTCGTACTGAGGCTTGACATCAATGACCGCGCCACGCTCGAGTACCAGGTCGAAAGCACCCTTCTTGATCACTTCCTCCACTGCGCCGTCGAGCTTGGGCTTGAGCTGCTTGAGCATCTCGCGGTCGGCAACGGCCTTGGCTTCGTTCAGCTCCTTGGACTGGAACTGGAAGTCACGGGCCTTTTGCTTGAATTCAAGCTCCAGACGCTCGCGCTCGCCCTGGGCCATCTTGTCGCCACCCTTGACCAGACGGTCCTGGATGCCCTTGGCGCTGCTTTCCAGGTTTTTCAGCTTGGTCAGTTGCGGGCCGAATTTCTTCTCCGCATCGACCGCGTACTTCTTGGCCGCGTCCGATTCCAGCAGCGCCATCTGATAGTTCAGGACGGCAATTTTCATCTCGGCAAATGCCGGGGTCGCGATCAGGGTCGCAGCCAGTACAGCCAGTTGAGTCAACTTACGCACGATGCACTCCTACAGAATCCGTTGTCGTTTACGCGGGGCAGACCCTTAGAAGGTCTGGCCCAGAGAGAATTGGAACACCTGGGTATCGGCATCGTCCGGCTTCTTGACCGGCATCGCCAGGCTGAAGCTCAACGGGCCCAGTGCAGTAATCCAGGTCACGCCCAGGCCGACCGAGCTGGCCAGGCCGCTGAGGCCGACCTTCTCGCAATCCGGCTTGGAGCCGCAGTTGGTGTCGAACACGTTACCCACGTCCCAGAAAACCGAGGTGCGCAGCGAACGCTGGTCCTTGACGAACGGCAGTGGGAACAGCAGTTCCACGCCGCCCTGCACCAGCACGTTGCCGCCGAACGGCAGTGGATCCTGGTCCGGGTCGCGCGCAGTGCCAGGGTTGTTGCCTTTACTCGGGGTACTGCGCGGGCCCAGGCTGCTGTCCTTGAAGCCACGCACGGAGTTGAAGCCACCGGCGTAGTAGTTCTCGTAGAACGGCAGGCCCGAGGTGCCGCCGAAGCCGTCGCCGTAGCCCAGCTCGGTGTGCAGACGCAGGGTGTAGTCGTTGTTGATCGGCTTGAACAGCTGGCCACGGTAGTCAAGCTTGAAGAACGACAGGTCGCTGCCCGGGGTGGTCGCCTCGAGCACCAGGCTCTGGGAGTGACCACGGGTAGCCAGCACGCCCTTGTTCAGGGTGGACTCCGACCAGCCGGCCGATGCCTTGAAGTTCAGGTAGTTGTCGCCTTCCTTTTTGACGAAGTCGAAGATCTCGTCAACGGTGTAGCGACCGGTCTTGATCTTGTCCTGCTGGGCGGTGAGGCCGAAGGTCAGGCGCGAAGTCTCGCTGATCGGGTAGCCGACGCTGACGCCCGCACCCAGGCTGTCCACCGCATAGCTGGCCACGTCGACGTCGAGGTCGTCGTAGTCGGTGGTGCGGTAGAAGGCGTTGTAGCCAAGGCTCACGCCATCGGCAGTCCAGTAGGGGTCCACGAAGCCGAAGTTGTAGCGGCTCTGGTATTCGGAACGGGTCAGGCCGATGGAGACCTTGTTACCAGTACCCAGGAAGTTGTTCTGGCTGATCGAACCACCCAGGATCAGGCCGGCGCTCTGCGCGAAACCGACGCTGGCGGTGATCGAACCCGATGCCTGCTCTTCGACGCTGTAGTTCACGTCGACCTGGTCGTCGGTGCCCGGTACGGCCGGGGTCTCGACGTTGGCTTCCTTGAAGAAGCCCAGGCGCTCGAGGCGGGTCTTGGACTGGTCGATCAGGTAGGTCGATGCCCAGCCACCTTCCATCTGGCGCATCTCGCGGCGCAGCACTTCGTCCTCGGACTTGGTGTTGCCACGGAAGTTGATGCGGTTGACGTAGGCACGCTTGCCCGGGTCGACGACGAAGGTGATGTCGACGGTGTGGTCGTCATCGTGAGGCTGCGGCACGCCGTTGACGTTGGCGAAGGTATAGCCTTCGTTGCCCAGGCGGCGGGTGATCAGCTCGGAGGTGGTGGTCATCACCTTGCGCGAGAACACCTGGCCAGGCTGCACCAGCATCAGTGCCTTGACCTGGTCTTCCGGCACCTTCAGGTCGCCGGACAGCTTGACGTCACGAACGGTGTACTTCTCGCCCTCGTTGACGTTCACGGTGATGTAGACGTGCTTCTTGTCCGGGGTGATCGACACCTGGGTGGAGGCGATGTCCATGTTGATGTAGCCGCGGTCCAGGTAGTAGGAGCGCAGGCGCTCGAGGTCACCGGACAGTTTTTCGCGGGCATACTTGTCGTCGTTCTTGAAGAACGACAGCCAGTTGGTGGTCTTGAGCTCGAACAGGCTGGCCAGCTCGTCATCGCTGAACTTGGTGTTGCCCACCACGTTGATGTGCTGGATGGCAGCGACGGTGCCTTCGTTGATCTTGATTTTCAGACCTACGCGGTTGCGCGGTTGCGGCACCACCTCGGCGTCGACCTCGGCCGAGTAGCGGCCCTGGGCCACGTACTGGCGCTGCAGCTCGTTGCGCACACCTTCGAGGGTGGCACGCTGGAAGATTTCACCTTCGGCCAGGCCCGACTGCTTCAGACCCTTCATCAGGTCTTCGGTGCTGATGGCCTTGTTGCCTTCGATCTCGATGCTCGAGACGGAAGGACGCTCGACCACGGTGATGATCAGGACGTTGCCGTCGCGACCCAGTTGGATGTCCTGGAAGAAGCCGGTCTTGAACAGCGCACGGGTGGAATCCACCAGGCGCCGATCATCGGCCTCGTCCCCAACGTTCAATGGCAAGGCGCCGAACACGCTGCCCGCGGAAACCCGCTGCAGACCATTGACACGAATATCGGAGATGGTGAAGGACTCGGCGTGAACTTCAGCGATCATCAGTACGGCGAGAACCGCAGTTAGCAGCAGACGTTTCATGAAGTCCTTTCTTATTCCAACTGGCAATAAACGACCCACCGCGGGACGCGGCAGGTTCGCAATTGAGCGAAGCGTTACAGTCGACCCAAATCGTTGATCAGGGCAAGCAACATCACCCCGACTACCAAACTGATACCGATCTGGACCCCCCAACCTTGCACCCGATCCGAAAGCGGACGACCACGCGCCCATTCGATCAGGTAAAACAGCAAATGCCCCCCATCCAATACAGGAATGGGCAGCAAATTAAGAACCCCCAGGCTAATGCTCAGGTAGGCGAGGAAATTCAGGAAATCCCCAACGCCGGACTGGGCCGAAGCGCCCGCCACTTTAGCAATGGTTATCGGTCCGCTCAAGTTTTTTACCGAGAGCTCGCCGAACAGCATTTTCTTCAGCGAATCGAGGGTCAGCACGCTCATGTTCCAGGTGCGCGAAACACCCTCGCCCAGGCCCTGCAGCGGGCCATAACTGACCTCGCGCAACATGGCCGCAGGCCACTCCACCGGCGCCACGCCCGCCCCCAGGTAACCACTGGCATTCTGGCCTTCGCCACGGCTGGCGAGGGTTACCGGCAACTCCAGCGTCGCCCCGTCACGCCCCACGCTCAGCACGATGCGGCTGCCGGCACGGCCGCGCACGGTGTCCACCACCTGCTGCCAATCGTCAAGCGCCTTGCCGTCGAGTGCCAGCAGGCGGTCGCCGGTTTTCAGACCGGCGGCCTGGGCCGGCCCCTTGGGATCAAGTTCGGCCAGCACCGGCACCAGCGCCGGGCGCCATGGGCGGATGCCCAGGGAGCGGATCGGGTCGGGCTCGTCGGCACCCTTGAGCCAGGCATCGAGCTTGAGCACATGGCTGCTGTCGGTGCTGGCACCCTCTTCACGCACGCTGACCTGCAGCGCGCCGCTTTCACCCAGCCGGCGCACCAGCTGCAGGTTGACCGCTGCCCAGCCGTTGGTCGGCTTGCCGTCGACCGCGACGATCTCCTGGCCGGCGCTAAGGCCTGCGGCGGCCGCCAGGCTGCCAGCCTCGACCGCGCCGATGACCGGCCGCGCCTGCTGGCTGCCAAGCATGGCCAGTGCCCAGAAGAACACGATGGCCAGCAGAAAGTTGGCGATGGGGCCGGCGGCGACGATAGCGATGCGCTGGCGCACGCTCTTGCGGTTGAACGACTGCTCCAGCTGGTCGGCAGGCACTTCGCCTTCGCGCTCGTCGAGCATCTTCACGTAGCCGCCCAGGGGAATGGCGGCCACCACGAACTCGGTGCCATGGCGGTCATGCCAGCGTACCAGCGGCATGCCGAACCCTACGGAAAACCGCAAAACCTTGACGCCGCAGCGCCGCGCCACCCAGAAGTGACCGAACTCGTGAAAGGTGACCAGCACGCCCAATGCGACCAGGGTGCCGATAATCATGTAGAGCGCACTCATGTCTTTCTCCGAATAGCGTTCAGCGGGAGCGGGCGCAACCCGTGGCGACGTCGCACCTCAGACCCCGTGACGATCCAACCAGTGCCCGGCCAGGCTGCGTGCACGCTGGTCGGCTGCAAACACCGCCTCCAGCGTCGGCACGGCAACGACCGCTTCCTGGTTGAGCACGTGCTCGATGATACTCGGGATCTGCGGGAAGCGGATGCGCCGCTGAAGAAATGCCTCGACGGCCACTTCATTGGCCGCATTGAGCATCGCAGGGGCACTGTTGCCGGCGTCCGCCGCTTCACGCGCCAGGCGCAGACACGGAAAGCGCTGCTCGTCCGGCGCCTGGAAATCCAGGCGGGCAACGGCGAACAGGTCCAGCGGCGCCACACCCGAGTCGATGCGCTGCGGCCAGGCCAGGGCGTTGGCGATCGGCGTGCGCATGTCGGGGTTGCCCAACTGCGCCAGCACCGAACCATCGACGTAGTCGACCAGCGAGTGAATCACGCTTTGCGGGTGGACCACCACCTCGACCTGGGCAGGCCTGGCATCGAACAGCCAGCACGCCTCGATCAGCTCCAGGCCCTTGTTCATCATGCTGGCCGAGTCGACGGAGATCTTGCGCCCCATGGACCAGTTCGGGTGCGCACAGGCCTGCTCCGGGGTGACGTGCTCCAGCTCGGCCTGCGGCGTTTCACGAAACGGACCACCGGAGGCGGTCAGCAGGATGCGCCGCACACCCACCTGGGCCAGGCCGCGGGCATAGTCACCGGGCAGGCACTGGAAGATCGCGTTGTGCTCGCTGTCGATCGGCAGCAGTACCGCACCACTGCGCTGCACGGCCTGCATGAACAGGGCGCCGGACATCACCAGCGCCTCCTTGTTGGCCAGCAGCACCTTCTTGCCCGCCTCCACTGCGGCCAGGGTCGGACGCAACCCCGCCGCACCGACGATGGCCGCCATCACCGCATCCACCTGCAAGTCGGCCGCCACCTGGCACAGGCCCTGCTCGCCCACCAGCACCTCGGTACTCGACCCCGCAGCACGCAGGTCGGCCTGCAACTGCTGCGCGGCCTCATCGCCCGGCACCACGGCAAACACCGGAGCATGGCGCAGGCACAGGGCCAGCAGCTCGCCCAGGCGCGAATAGCCGCTCAGGGCATAGGCCTGGTAGCGCTCGGGGTGACGGGCAATCACGTCCAGTGTGCTCAGGCCAATGGAGCCTGTGGCGCCCAGCACCGTGATCCGTTGCGGGCGGCTCACAGCGCGCCCCAGTTGGCGGCCCACAGCAGCACGGCAAACAGCGGGATGGCAGCCGTGAGGCTGTCGATGCGATCCAGTACCCCACCATGCCCCGGCAGCAGGTTGCTGCTGTCCTTGATTCCGGAACGGCGCTTGAACATGCTTTCGGTCAGGTCGCCGACCACCGACACCAGTACCACGACGGCGGCACCGAACAGACCGAGGATCAGCTCGCCGGCGCTCCACTCGCGGGTCACGCCCACCACCGCCGTGATCACCAGGCTCAGCGCCAGGCCACCGTAGACACCTTCCCAGCTCTTGCCGGGGCTGACCTGCGGCGCCAGCTTGCGCTTGCCAAAGGCCCGGCCCGAGAAGTAGGCGCCGATATCGGCGCCCCATACCAGGACCATCACCGCCATGATCAGCCAGTTGCCCAGGGGCCAGTGCTTGATCAGCACCAGGCCTTGCCAGGCCGGCAACAGCACCAGCAGGCCGATCAGCAGGCGGCAGGCCACACTGGCCCACAGCTCGCTGGTACGCGGGTAGGTCAGCACCAGCCAGGTGGCCAGCGCCCACCACAGCACCGAAACGCCCAGCACCCAGGGTGCCAGCTCCGGCATCAGGTGCAGCAGCATCAGCAGGCCGGCGACCACCACGGCATAGGCAACCCGCAGGCCCTGGGCGATCAGCCCGGCCAGGCGGGCCCATTCCCAGGCCCCGAGGGTGACCACCAGGCCGATGAACAAGGCAAAGTTCGCCCCGTCGAGCAGGAAAAACCCGCACAGGGCAATCGGCAACAGAATCAGCGCAGTGATGATGCGTTGTTTAAGCATTAAGCACGGGCTCCAGCCTCGACCTGCTCGCTGGTTTTACCGAAGCGGCGCTGGCGCGAAGCGAAATCGGCCAATGCAGTGCGCATGGCCTCGTGTTTGAAGTCCGGCCAGAACAGGTCGGAGAAATACAGCTCGGCGTACGCCAGCTGCCACAGCAGGAAGTTGCTGATGCGGTGCTCGCCACCGGTGCGGATGCACAGGTCGGGCAACGGCAGATCGCCTGTCGCCAGGCACGGCTGCAGCAACTCGGGGGTGATGTCTTCCGGGCGCAGATGCCCGGCCTGCACTTCACGCGCCAGGCGCTGGGCGGCCTGGGCGATATCCCACTGACCACCGTAGTTGGCGGCGATCTGCAGGATGAAGCGATTGCTGCCTGCGGTCAGCGCCTCGGCCTCGCGCATGGCAGCCTGCAACTCAGGGTGAAAGCGCGAGCGATCACCGATGATGCGCAGGCTGATGTTGTTCTCGTTGAGCCGCCTGGCCTCGCGACGCAGCGCCGAGAAGAACAGCTCCATCAGCGCACCGACCTCGTCGGCCGGGCGCTGCCAGTTCTCGCTGGAGAACGCGAACAGGGTCAGGACCTCGACCTTGGCCTCGGCGCACACCTCGATGACCGCGCGCACCGCATCCACGCCTGCCTTGTGCCCGGCAACGCCGGGCAACAGGCGCTTCTTCGCCCAGCGATTATTTCCATCCATGATGATCGCGACATGGCGCGGCACCGATGGAGGCACACCCTGCTTGGTCTTTTCCATTGAAAAAAGTCCCGGCCCTTAAACGGCCATCAGGTCCTTTTCTTTCTCTTCGGTGGCCTTGGTGATCTGGGCCTCGGTATCTTTGGTCAGCTTGTCGATATCAGCGATGGCGCGACGCTCTTCGTCTTCACTGATTTCCTTGTCCTTGACCAGCTTCTTCAGCTCACCCAGAGCATCGCGGCGAATGTTGCGCACAGCAACGCGCGCGTCTTCGGCTGCACTGCGCGCCTGCTTGGTGAAGCCCTTGCGGGTTTCTTCGGTCAGGGCTGGCATGCTGATCAGCAGCAGCTCACCCAGGTTGGTCGGATTGAGATTCAAACCGGCGCTCTGGATGGCCTTGTCGACGGCAGCGAGCATGTTGCGCTCGAACGCCACGACTTGCAGGGTGCGCGAATCTTTCACGGTGACGTTGGCCACGCCGCTGATCGGGGTGTCGGTACCGTAGTAAGGCACCATCACGCTTGCCAGGATGCTGGGGTGTGCCTTGCCGGTACGAATCTGGCCGAACGCATAAGCCAGAGACTCCAGGGATTTCTGCATACGCGCTTGGGCGTCTTTCTTGATTTCGTTGATCATTTTTGAACTTCCTCGATCAGGGTCCCTTCAGCGCCACCATGCACGATGTTCAGCAGGGCGCCAGGCTTGTTCATGTTGAAGACGCGCAACGGCATCTTGTGGTCTCGGCACAGACAGATAGCTGTCAGGTCCATCACGCCCAGCTTGCGATCCAGCACTTCATCGTAGGTAAGATGATCGAACTTCTCGGCATGCGGGTCTTTGAATGGGTCTGCAGTGTATACACCATCGACCTTGGTTGCCTTCAATACCACGTCGGCATCGATTTCGATGGCGCGCAGGCAGGCGGCGGAGTCGGTGGTGAAGAACGGGTTGCCGGTACCGGCCGCGAAAATTACCACTTCTTTCGAGTTCAGGTGGCGCATGGCCTTGCGGCGATCATAGTGATCGGTCACGCCTACCATGGAGATCGCCGACATGACGATGGCGGTGATGTTGGCGCGCTCCAGCGCATCGCGCATGGCCAGCGCATTCATTACCGTGGCCAGCATGCCCATGTGGTCGCCGGTAACGCGATCCATGCCCGCTGCGCTGAGCGCCGCGCCACGGAACAGGTTGCCGCCACCGATCACCAGGCCGACCTGCACACCGATACCGACCAGCTGGCCGACTTCCAGCGCCATGCGATCCAGCACCTTGGGGTCGATGCCGAACTCTTCCGAGCCCATCAGGGCCTCGCCGCTAAGCTTGAGTAGAATGCGTTTATAGCGAGCTTGATAACCACTGCCCTGCTGAGCCATTGCGAATCTCTCCTGCGGCGTTTTGAAAAAAAATCTGGGCGGGCTGTTTTCAGCCTGCTAACTGTAGCGTGGCGCAGCGACTGCGCCAGCGAAAGGGCGGCGTTGTAAACCGCCCCCGCTTTGACAAAGAGGCTGCGCGCGTGAGCGGGCAGCCTCTTTGGGGCGACAGAAGTGACTCTGTCTTACTGCTTGGCAGCAGCCAGCTGTGCAGCAACTTCTTCAGCGAAGTTGTCGACTGGCTTCTCGATGCCTTCGCCTACCTTGAAGTAGGTGAAGGAAACGATTTCGGCACCGGCTTTCTTGGCCAGCTCGCCGACCTTGATTTCCGGGTTCATGACGAAGGCTTGCTCGACCAGGCTGGCTTCGGCCAGGAACTTCGAGATACGGCCTTTGACCATGTTCTCGACGATGTTCTCAGGCTTGCCTTTGATCTTCTCTTCGTTCAGCTGCAGGAACACGGCTTTTTCGCGCTCGATCGCTTCGGCCGAAACTTCCGACGGCAGCAGGAACTCAGGGTTGCTTGCCGCCACGTGCATGGCGATCTCTTTGGCCAGTTGGACGTCGCCGCCCTTCAGGACCACTGCAACACCGATCTTGTTGCCGTGCAGGTAGGTACCGACAACGTCACCTTCAACGCGCACCAGGCGACGGATGTTGACGTTTTCGCCAACCTTGGCCACCAGGGCTTCACGAGCAGCTTCACGCGCAGCGATCAGCGGCGCAGCGTCGGTCAGTTTTTCAGCGAAGGCTTGCTCGACGCTTTCGGCGACGAAGGCCTTGAAGTCGTCTTGCAGGGCCAGGAAGTCGGTCTGCGAGTTCACTTCCAGCAGGACAGCGGACTTGTCGTCGGCCTTGATGGCGATGGCGCCTTCAGCGGCAACGTTGCCAGCTTTCTTGGCTGCCTTGATGGCACCCGAAGCGCGCATGTCGTCAATGGCTTTTTCGATGTCGCCGCCAGCCTTTTCCAGGGCTTTCTTGCAATCCATCATGCCTTCGCCGGTACGCTCGCGCAGTTCTTTTACCAGCGCTGCAGTAATTGCTGCCATTTCAAATTCCTCTTGGATAGGTTTTCAACCATTCCACCCGATACCTGACGGGCGTTCAATTCTGGAAATCCACTGCCAGAGCACATGCAGTTCGCAATGATGCAACGGCGACGCTGACAAGAGGATTTCAAGGTGGCAAAAAGGGGGCCAAGCCCCCTTTTTGCGTGCCGAGTCGACGCTAAGCGTCAGCTACTCAGGCTTCGGCAGCCGGTGCAGCTGCTTCTTCTGCGAACACTTCGGTGCCGCCGGCAACGTTGTTGCGACCACGGATAACGGCGTCAGCCATCGAACCCATGTACAGCTGGATGGCGCGAATGGCGTCATCGTTGCCTGGGATGATGTAGTCAACGCCTTCAGGGCTGCTGTTGGTATCGACAACGCCGATGACCGGGATACCCAGCTTGTTGGCTTCGGTGATAGCGATGCGCTCGTGGTCAACGTCGATCACGAACAGGGCATCAGGCAGGCCGCCCATGTCCTTGATACCACCCAGGCTGCGGTCCAGTTTTTCCAGATCGCGGGTGCGCATCAGCGCTTCTTTCTTGGTCAGCTTGGTGAAGGTACCATCTTCGGCCTGGGTTTCCAGGTCGCGCAGACGCTTGATCGAAGCACGGATGGTCTTGTAGTTGGTCAGCATGCCGCCCAACCAGCGGTGATCGACGTACGGCGAACCGCAACGTGCTGCTTCTTCAGCAACGATCTTGCCAGCGGAACGCTTGGTGCCGACGAACAGAATCTTGTTTTTGCCCTGGGCCAGGCGCTCTACGAAGGTCAGTGCCTCGTTGAACATCGGCAGGGTTTTTTCAAGGTTGATGATGTGGATCTTGTTGCGCGCGCCGAAAATGTACTTGCCCATTTTCGGATTCCAGTAACGGGTTTGGTGACCGAAGTGCACACCGGCCTTCAGCATATCGCGCATGTTGACTTGGGACATGATAGTTCCTTGATAAGTCGGGTTGGGCCTCCACGTATCCCAATGACCAACCCCGAAACCGAAGTCAGGGGCACCCAGGCCATCGTGTCGACACGTGTGTGGGTTTGAGCAGACGGGGCTATCCCCGAAAGCGGCGCATTTTATACCACACAAGTGAGCCGAGCGAAACCGAAAAAACAGACGACACCCGAGGGTTGCACCCGCCCTGCTCACGCAGCGACCGATGCAATCAACATAAATAGTAGGCAATGCCCCGCAGCCCAGGCCCCAGCCCGCCGCCTCGCTCTGTTAGAATCACGCCTTTCCCGTTTCATTTGCGCCTGCGCGCGCCGTAGAGAGCCTGCAATGACCGTCACTATCAAAACCGCCGAAGACATCGAAAAGATGCGCGTCGCCGGCCGCCTGGCCGCCGAAGTCCTGGAGATGATCGAAGAACACGTCAAGCCCGGTGTCACCACCGAGGAACTCGACCGCCTGTGCCACGACTACATCGTCAACGTGCAGCAGGCCATCCCCGCGCCCCTGAACTACAAGGGCTTCCCCAAGTCGATCTGCACCTCGGTCAACCACGTGGTGTGCCACGGCATCCCGGGCGACAAGCCGCTCAAGGATGGCGACACGCTGAACATCGACGTGACCGTGATCAAGGACGGCTACCACGGCGACACCAGCCGCATGTTCCACGTCGGCACCGTGCCGGTATGGGCCGAGCGCCTGTCCCAGGTCACCCAGGAGTGCATGTACAAGGCCATCGAGCTGGTCAAGCCGGGCTGCCGCCTGGGCGACATCGGCGAAGTGATCCAGAAGCACGCCGAAAAGAACGGCTTCTCGGTGGTGCGCGAGTTCTGCGGCCACGGCATCGGCAAGGTGTTCCATGAAGAGCCGCAGATCCTGCACTACGGCCGCGCCGGTACCGGCATGGAACTCAAGGAAGGCATGACCTTCACCATCGAGCCGATGATCAACCAGGGCAAGGCCGACACCAAGGTGCTGGGCGACGGCTGGACCGCCATCACCAAGGACCGCAAGCTCTCGGCGCAGTGGGAACACACCCTGGTGGTCACCGCCACCGGCTACGAGATCTTCACCCTGCGCAAGGACGACACGATCCCGCGCACTTCGGCCTGACCCTCACAGGAACGTCATCGATGCCCCAGGTGGACCCCGAGCTGTTCGACCGCGGCCAGTTCCAGGCGGAACTGGCCCTCAAGGCCAGCCCCATAGCGGCCTTCAAGAAAGCCATCCGCCAGGCCGGCGAGGTGCTCGACGGGCGCTTTCGCAGCGGCCGCGAGATCCGCCGACTGATCGAGGACCGCGCCTGGTTCGTCGACAACATCCTGCAACAGGTATGGAACCAGTTCAGCTGGAGCGAAGCCGCCGACATCGCCCTGATCGCCACCGGCGGCTACGGGCGCGGCGAGCTGCACCCCTACTCCGACATCGACCTGCTGATCCTGCTCGATGACGCCGACCACGAGGTGTTTCGCGACTCGATCGAGCGCTTCCTCACCCTGCTCTGGGACATTGGCCTGGAAGTCGGCCAGAGCGTGCGCTCGGTGGACGAATGCGCCGAACAGGCGCGCGCCGACCTCACGGTGGTCACCAACCTGATGGAAAGCCGCACCATCTGCGGCCCCGAACACCTGCGCCAGCGCATGCTCGAGGTCACCAGCACGGCGCACATGTGGCCGAGCAAGGAGTTCTTCCTGGCCAAGCGCGCCGAGCAGAAGGCGCGCCACCACAAGTACAACGACACCGAGTACAACCTGGAACCCAACGTCAAGGGCTCCCCCGGTGGCCTGCGCGACATCCAGACCGTGCTCTGGGTAGCGCGCCGCCAGTACGGCACGCTCAACCTGCATGCGCTGGCCGGCGAAGGCTTCCTGCTGGAGAGCGAGAACAACCTGCTGGCCTCGTCACAGGAGTTTCTGTGGAAGGTGCGCTACGCCCTGCACATGCTCGCCGGGCGCGCCGAAGACCGCCTGCTGTTCGACCACCAGCGCAGCATCGCCGCGTTGCTGGGCTTTACCGATGACAACCCCAAGCGCGCCATCGAACAGTTCATGCAACAGTACTACCGGGTGGTGATGAGCATCGCCGAGCTCAGCGACCTGATCATCCAGCACTTCGAGGAAGTCATCCTCGCCGATGACAGCGCCAGCAGCACCCAGCCGCTGAACCCGCGCTTCCAGCTGCATGACGGCTATATCGAGGCGGTGCGCAGCAACGTGTTCAAGCGCACCCCGTTCGCCATGCTCGAGATCTTCGTGCTGATGGCCCAGCACCCCGAGATCAAGGGCGTGCGTGCCGATACCATCCGCCTGCTGCGCGAGCACCGGCACCTGATCGACGACGAGTTCCGCAACGATATCCGCAACACCAGCCTGTTCATCGAGCTGTTCAAGTGCGAGATCGGCATCCACCGCAACCTGCGCCGCATGAACCGCTACGGCATCCTGGGGCGCTACCTGCCCGAGTTCGGCCTGATCGTGGGGCAGATGCAGCACGACCTGTTCCACATCTATACGGTCGATGCGCACACCCTGAATCTGATCAAGCACCTGCGCAAACTGCAGTACACCCCCGTGTCCGAGAAATTCCCGCTGGCCAGCAAGCTCATGGGGCGCCTGCCCAAGCCCGAGCTGATCTACCTCGCCGGCCTGTACCACGACATCGGCAAGGGGCGTCAGGGCGACCATTCCGAGATCGGTGCGGTGGACGCCCAGGCATTCTGCAGCCGCCACCAGTTGCCCGCCTGGGACAGCCGGTTGATCGTGTGGCTGGTACAGAACCACCTGGTGATGTCGACCACTGCCCAGCGCAAGGACCTCTCCGACCCGCAGGTGATCCACGACTTCGCCCAGCTGGTCGGCGACCTGGTACACCTGGACTACCTCTATGTGCTCACCGTGGCCGACATCAACGCCACCAACCCGAGCCTGTGGAACTCCTGGCGCGCCAGCCTGCTGCGCCAGCTCTACACCGAAACCAAGCGGGCCCTGCGCCGCGGCCTGGAAAACCCGCTGGAACGCGAAGAGCAGATCCGCCAGACCCAGAGCGCAGCTCTGGACATCCTGGTACGCGAAGGCACCGACCCGGACGACGTCGAACAACTGTGGTCGCAACTGGGCGATGACTACTTCCTGCGCCACACCGCCGCGGACGTGGCCTGGCACTCCGACGCGATCCTGCAGCAGCCGGCCGACGGCGGCCCACTGGTGCTGATCAAGGAGACCACCCAGCGCGAGTTCGAGGGCGGTACGCAGATCTTCATCTATGCCCCCGACCAGCACGACTTCTTCGCCGTGACCGTGGCCGCGATGGACCAGCTCAACCTGAACATCCACGACGCACGCATCATCACCTCCAGCAGCCAGTTCACCCTCGACACCTACATCGTGCTCGACAACGACGGCGGTTCGATCGGCGACAACCCGCAGCGCGTCAAGGAAATCCGTGAAGGCCTCACCGAAGCCCTGCGCAACCCCGACGACTACCCCACCATCATCCAGCGTCGGGTACCGCGCCAGCTCAAGCACTTCACCTTCGCGCCCCAGGTGACCATCCTCAACGATGCCCAGCGCCCGGTGACCATCCTCGAGCTCAGCGCCCCGGACCGCCCGGGCCTGCTGGCACGCATCGGCAAGATCTTCCTGGAGTTCGACCTGTCGCTGCAGAACGCCAAGATCGCCACCCTGGGCGAGCGGGTGGAAGACGTGTTCTTCATCACCGACGCCGACAACCAGCCGCTGTCCGACCCTGAACTGTGCCGCCGCCTGCAGGCCGAGATCGTCGAGCAGTTGCGCGTCGACCAGGCCACCGGCGTCGAGATGACCCGCCTCACCCTTTGACCGATTGACGAGACCCAGCGCCAATGAACAACGCTTTGAACCAGCTTCAGCCCTACCCGTTCGAGAAACTGCGTGCCCTGCTCGATGGCGTGACGCCGGCCGCAGACAAGCGCGCCATCGCCCTGTCGATCGGCGAGCCCAAGCACGCCTCGCCGGCATTCGTGGCCAAGGCGCTGGCCGACAACCTCGACAAGATGGCGGTGTACCCCACCACCCTGGGCCTGCCCGCGCTACGCGAAAGCATCGTGCACTGGTGCGAGCGCCGCTTCGGTGTACCGGCCGGCTGGCTGAATGCCGCACAGCACGTGCTGCCCGTCAACGGCACCCGCGAGGCGCTGTTCGCCTTCACCCAGGCGGTGGTCAGCCGTGGTGAGGACGCGCTGATCGTCAGCCCCAACCCGTTCTACCAGATCTACGAAGGTGCCGCGTTGCTCGCCGGCGCCCAGCCGCACTACCTGCCGTGCCTGGACAGCAACGGCTTCAACCCGGACTTCGACGCGGTGCCAGCCGAGATCTGGCAGCGTTGCCAGATCCTGTTCCTGTGCTCGCCAGGCAACCCGACTGGCGCACTGGTGCCGCTGGACACCCTGAAAAAACTCATCGCACTGGCCGACGAGCACGACTTCGTGATTGCCGCCGACGAGTGCTACAGCGAGCTGTACTTCGACGAGCAGGCCCCGCCACCCGGCCTGCTCAGCGCCTGCGTGGAACTTGGCCGCAGCGACTTCAAGCGCTGCGTGGTGTTCCACAGCCTGTCCAAGCGCTCCAACCTGCCAGGCCTGCGTTCGGGCTTCGTGGCCGGCGATGCCGAGATTCTCAAGGCCTTTTTGCTCTACCGCACCTATCACGGTTGCGCGATGCCGGTACAGACCCAGCTGGCGAGCATCGCCGCCTGGAACGACGAGGCGCATGTCCTGGAGAACCGCGACCTGTATCGCGAGAAGTTCGACGCCGTGCTGCAGGTGCTGGCCCCGGTAATGGATGTACAGAAGCCCGACGGCGGTTTCTACCTGTGGCCGAAGGTCCCCGGCGATGACGCGCAGTTCTGCCGCGACCTGTTCGAACAGCAGCACGTGACCGTGGTGCCGGGCTCGTACCTGTCTCGCGAGGTGGAGGGCTTCAATCCGGGGGCCGGACGCGTGCGCCTGGCGCTGGTGGCCCCGCTTGCCGAATGTGTCGAGGCGGCCCAGCGCATCCGCGCATTCGTCGAAGGCTGAGCCGGTACGCCTGGTCGGCCGACCGATAGATAAGTAACGCCCAAGGCCCGGTCGGCCCGCCAATCATGGAGCTCCACTCAACAGGAGCTCCAGCATGGACATACCAACCTTGTGCAAGGTCACCCAGGTGGCCGATCAGCAGCAATCCTACGAAACAGCCCTGAAAGAAAACCCGCTCAACGCCCCGCAGCCCTCGCGCTCGGGTCGTCAGAAACGCGGCGTTGCCTACCACAGCCGCCTGTGGGCGCCGGGCCGGACCCTGCTCATCGCCTTCGCGGCCGACATACCGGAACAGACGCAACAGAGCATCTTCGAGGTTGCCTGCCAATGGCTGGCGTACGCCAACCTCAAGTTCCAGCGCACCGCCGACTGGGCCGAAGCACAGATCAGGATCGAGATGAAGCCAAGCGGCACGGGGATCAACCATTCACTGGTCGGTACCGACGCCTTGCTCCGCGAAGACAGCACCATGACCCTCAGCGACTGGCCTGGCGATGAGCAGTTCCAGCGCAGCGTGCTGCATGAGTTCGGGCACGCGCTGGGCCTGGACCATGAACATCAGCACCCGGATGCGGACATCCAGTGGAACCTGGTCAAGCTGCTGGAATACGCCGAAAAGGTCGGCATGCCCATGGAAGAGATTGCTGAAAACTTCCTCAACAGGATCGAACGCACGCAGGCATTGCACAACGCCTACGACCCGGGTTCGGTCATGCACTACCCGATTCCGGCCACCTTCACCCTTAACAATGTGGCTTTCACCGGCTCGGCGCAGCTCAGTGACGGCGACAAGGCGCTGGCGGGCAAGGCCTACCCCTTCACCCCGGTACACCCGTGAAGTGCACCCCGCCCAGCCCGGCAGCGGGCGGGACCTGGGCGCCAGCGTGCGCCTGACCTGTCCGCGCGACTGACCCTCAGCGCGGGGCCGCCATGCGACCCCGAGCACTTCACTTGACCGGCCCCAGGTTGGCCTCGCTCATGTCCAGCTCACCCAGCACCTGGCGCACCACGTCATCACCGATCTGGTGCTGGCGGTGCAGGCTGTACAGCTCCAGGCGCTGCGCCCGCAGCGCCCGCAGGCGCAGGCGTCGCTCCAGTTGATCCATCTGCGCGGCCAGCGCCTGGGCCTCGGCACTGTCGTTGAACACATCCAGTTGCTGCCGGTACTCGGCCATCAGGCGCGCCTTCAACTCGGCGGCCAGTGCGGCCTGGGAGGCATCCTGGGGCGCGCCGGGCTCCACCAGTTCCTCGGCCTCCAACGCATGGATCGCCGCCTCGGCGGTGCGCCGCCAGGCCTCGCGCGCCTCCTGGCGCAGGGTATCGTCGGGGCTCTTCTCCACCCCGCGCAGCAGCAACGGCAAGGCAATGCAGGCCGATACCAGCGACAGCAGAATCACCCCTGCGGCGATGAAGATCAGCAGGTCGCGTTCGGGGAACGCCTTGCCCGCGCCGATCAGCAGCGGCACCGACATCACGCCCGCCAGGGTCACCGCCCCGCGCACGCCGCCCACGGTCAGCAGCCAGCACGAACGCGCGTTGGGCACCAGCACCAGGTCTTCCTTGCCGCGCCAGCGCCGGATCACCCCGATCAGGCGCCAGATGCTCTGCACCCAGATGAACCGCAGCGCCAGCAACACCAGGAAGATCGCCACCACATCCAGGCAGCGGTACAGCAGGGTTGGCCACAGCGATGCCTCATGGCTGGTCACCGCCTTGGCGATATCGGGCAGTTGCAGGCCCAGCAGCAGGAAGATCAGGCCGTTGAAGGCGAACTCCAGCAGCGACCACACACTGCGGTTGAGCAGGCGCGTGCTGGTCTGGCGCGGCAGCAGGTCAAGCCAGCTCTGCATCATGCCCGCCGCCACCGCCGAGAGAATGCCCGAGGCGCCCAGGCGCTCGGCCAGCACATAGGCGGCGAACGGCAGCAACAGCATGAACACCACGTGGGTGGCCGGGTCGTCCCAGCCGCGCGCGATCATCCACACCCGCAGGCGCCCCACCAACCAGCTCAGCGCCACGCCGATGGCCAGGCCACCCACGGCCACCAGCACGAAGGTCACACTGGCCTCGGCCAGCGAGAACACCCCGGTGATCGCCGCCACCAGCGCAAACTTGAACGTCACCAGGCCCGAGGCATCGTTCATCAGCGCCTCACCCTGCAGCATGTGCATCAACGGGGTGGGCAGGCGATCCTGGCTGATTGCCGACACCGCCACCGCGTCGGTGGGCGACAGCACAGCGGCCAGGGCAAAGGCCACCGGCAGCGGTATGCTCGGCAGGATCCAGTGGATGAAATAGCCGGCCCCCACCACCGTGAACAGCACCAGCCCCACCGCCAGGGTCAGGATCGGCCCGCGCAGGCGCCAGAACTCGCGCTTGGGCATGCGCCAGCCATCGGAGAACAGCAACGGGGGCAAGAACAGGAACAGAAACAGCTCAGGGTCCAGGGCCACGTGCAGGCCCAGGGTCGGCCAGGCCAGCAGCGCACCGGCACCAATCTGCACCAGCGGCAGTGGCAGCGGGATCAATCGCCCCACCAGTTTCGAGACACTGACCAGCATCAGCAGGATGAGAACGGTATAGGCTGACTGCATACGGCGTGTTTTTCCTGTTCAGTTTCAAATACGCTCAACGGCCAGGGTTATGCCATTGAAACAACATGTTACCGGGATCTGCATGAACACAACCGCTCCACCTAAGTCGCAGACCCGCCGGCAATCTGTAACACAATGCTACAAAAGAGGAGCCTCGCATGA
This sequence comes from Pseudomonas sp. VE 267-6A, assembly GCF_024126555.1. Classification (NCBI taxonomy): domain Bacteria; kingdom Pseudomonadati; phylum Pseudomonadota; class Gammaproteobacteria; order Pseudomonadales; family Pseudomonadaceae; genus Pseudomonas; species Pseudomonas sp. VE 267-6A. The sequence continues at coordinate 175,814 of NZ_JAMYBY010000010.1, read as the reverse complement.
TCACCCCCGCGTCGACCCTATTGACCCACGATAGCCCCAACCGTGCGCTGCTGGTCATCGATGTGCAAAACGATTTCATCCCCGGCGGCGCCCTGGCGGTGCCCGGTGGCGACGAGATCGTGCCGCTGGTCAACCAGCTCGGCCGCCAGTTCGAGCGCGTGGTGCTGGCCCAGGACTGGCACCCGGCCGGGCACGCCTCGTTCGCCTCGAGCCACCCGGGCAAGAATCCGTTCGAGGTCATCGAACTGTCATACGGGCCGCAGACACTCTGGCCCGACCACTGCATCCAAGGGAGCCCCGGCGCACAGTTTCACCCGGACCTGAACATTGCCCACGCACAGCTGATCGTGCGCAAGGGCGGCAACCGCCAGGTCGACAGCTACTCGGCGTTCACCGAAGCCGACCAGACCACCCCCACCGGCCTGGCCGGCAACCTGCGCGAGTGCGGCATCGACACGCTGTTCCTGTGCGGCCTGGCCCTGGACTTCTGCGTGGCCTGGACGGCACTGCACGCACGCCGCAAAGGGTTCACCACCTATGTGGTGCTGGACGCCTGCCGCGCCATCGATACCGCAGGCTCCTGCGCGGCGGCGATGGCACAGATGCAGGCTGCCGGGGTGCAGTTCATTCAGGCGCGGCAACTGGGCGGCGCCAGCCGTGGCGCCCTGCCCGATGTTGTCGCATAATCCAGCCCACCCATTCTTCGAGGAGTTTCGGGGCGGCTGCGGGAACACCCGCGCGCCCTTAACGTTCAATGGCTTATATTCTCTTCGGCATCAAAGCCTGTGACACGATGAAGAAAGCCCGTACCTGGCTTGAAGAACACCACATCCAGTACGACTTTCACGACTACAAGACCCAGGGTATAGACCGGGACCACCTGAACCGCTGGTGCGACGAGCACGGCTGGCAGGTGGTACTCAACCGCGCAGGCACCACCTTCCGCAAGCTCGATGACGCGCAGAAGGCCGACCTCGACCAGGCCAAGGCCGTCGAGCTGATGCTGGCACAACCCTCGATGATCAAGCGCCCGGTGCTCGACCTGGGCGGCAAGACCCTGGTCGGTTTCAAACCGGACCTGTACGCGGCAGCCCTGCGCTGAACCGCGACGCCTTCACTCAATTTCGCAAGAGGTAACCGCATGTCCACTTCACTGTTCAGCCTGGCCTTCGGCGTCGGCACTCAAAACCGTCAAGGCGCCTGGCTGGAAGTCTTCTACGCACAGCCACTGCTCGCCCCGAGCGCCGAGCTGGTCGCAGCCGTCGCCCCGATCCTGGGCTATGAAGGCGGCAACCAGGCCATCGCGTTCAGCAACGCCCAGGCCGCGCAACTGGCCGAGGCCGTCAAGGGCGTCGACGCCGCCCAGGCTGCACTGCTGACCCGCCTGGCCGAAAGCAACAAGCCGCTGGTGGCCACGCTGCTGGCCGAAGACGCCACCCTGAGCTCCACCCCTGAGGCCTACCTCAAGCTGCACCTGCTGTCGCACCGCCTGGTCAAGCCCCACGGCCTGAGCCTGGCCGGCATCTTCCCGCTGCTGCCGAACGTGGCCTGGACCAGCCAGGGCGCCATCGACCTGGCCGAACTGGCCGAGCAGCAACTCGAAGCCCGCCTCAAGGGCGAGCTGCTGGAAGTGTTCTCGGTCGACAAGTTCCCGAAAATGACCGACTACGTGGTGCCGAGCGGCGTGCGTATCGCCGACAGCGCCCGCGTGCGCCTGGGTGCCTATATCGGCGAAGGCACCACCATCATGCACGAAGGCTTCGTCAACTTTAACGCCGGCACCGAAGGCCCGGGCATGATCGAAGGCCGCGTTTCGGCGGGCGTGTTCGTCGGCAAGGGTTCGGACCTGGGCGGCGGCTGCTCCACCATGGGCACCCTGTCGGGCGGCGGCAACATCGTCATCAAGGTCGGCGAAGGCTGCCTGATCGGCGCCAACGCCGGTATCGGCATCCCGCTGGGCGACCGCAACACCGTCGAAGCCGGCCTGTACATCACCGCCGGCACCAAGGTGAACCTGCTCGACGAGAACAACGAGCTGGTCAAGGTGGTCAAGGCCCGCGACCTGGCTGGCCAGACCGACCTGCTGTTCCGCCGCAATTCGCTAAACGGCGCGGTCGAGTGCAAGACCCACAAGTCGGCCATCGAGCTGAACGAAGCGCTGCACGCCCACAACTAAGTGGTACGATCGGGTCTGGCCCTCTGCCAGACCCGATATCAGGCCCTACACATCATGTTCCAGCCCTCTCCCTGGCGCGCAGACTTCCCTGCCATCGCCGCCCTGCAACGCCAGCACCAGACCTACCTGGACAGCGCTGCCACCACGCAGAAACCCCAGCACCTGCTCGACGCCCTGAGCCACTACTACACCCAGGGTGCGGCCAACGTGCACAGGGCCCAGCACCTGCCCGGCGCACTTGCCACCCAGGCCTTCGAGGCCAGCCGCGAAAAAGTCGCCGCCTGGCTCAATGCCGCCGATGCGCAGCAGATCGTGTTCACCCATGGCGCCACCTCGGCGCTCAACCTGCTGGCCTATGGCCTGGAATGGCGCCTGGAGGCGGGCGACGAGATCGCCGTCAGCGCCCTGGAGCACCACGCCAACCTGCTGCCCTGGCAGCAGTTGGCCCAGCGCCGCGGCCTCAGGCTGGTGATCCTGCCCCTCGACGCCAACGGGCATATCGACCTGGAGGCGGCCCTGCAACTGATCGGCCCGCGTACCCGCGTGCTGGCGGTGAGCCAGTTGTCGAATGTGCTCGGCACCTGGCAGCCGCTGCAACCGTTGCTCGACCACGCCCGCGCCCAGGGCGCCCTCAGCGTGGTCGATGGCGCCCAGGGCGTGGTGCACGGGCGTCACGATGTACAGCAACTGGGCTGCGACTTCTATGTGTTTTCCAGTCACAAGCTGTATGGCCCGGACGGCCTTGGCGTGCTCTATGGGCGCCGCGAGGCGTTGGGCCTGCTGCGTCACTGGCAGTTCGGCGGCGAGATGGTGCAACTGGCCGGCTACCAGCAGTCGAGCTTTCGCCCCGCCCCGCTGGGTTTCGAGGCCGGCACGCCGCCGATCGCCAGCGTGATCGGGCTGGGTGCCAGCCTGGATTACCTGGCCAGCCTCGACGCCACCAGCGTGGTCGAACATGAAGCCGCCCTGCACCGCCATCTGCTGCGCGGCCTCAACGATCGTGAAGGGGTGCGGATACTGGGCGCGCCGCAACTGGCCCTGGCCAGCTTCGTGGTCGAGGGCGTGCACAATGCCGACCTTGCGCACCTGCTGACCGAACAGGGCATCGCCGTGCGCGCCGGTCATCACTGCGCCATGCCGCTGGTCAACAGCCTGGGCCTGGACGGCGCGATCCGCGTGTCGCTGGCGCTGTACAACGATTCCCACGACCTGGAGCGCTTCTTCAGCGCCCTGGACCAGGCCCTGGAGCTGCTGCGATGAGCCTGCCCGACGCCGCCCGCGAGGCGCTGGATGTATTCGAACAGGCTGCCGGCTGGGAGCAGCGCGCCCGCCTGCTGATGCAATGGGGCGAGCGCCTGCCCCCCCTGGACGCGACGCAGCAGTGCGAGGCCAACCGCGTGCACGGTTGCGAAAGTCAGGTGTGGCTGGTGGCCGAGCAGGTCGAAGGCCGCTGGCACTTCAAGGCCGCCAGCGATGCGCGGCTGCTGCGCGGCCTGCTGGCGCTGCTGCTGGTGCGGGCCGACGGCTTGACCGGCAGCCAGCTGCAGCAGCTGGACCTGCCCGCCTGGTTCACCGCCCTGGGCCTTGGCCGACAGCTCTCGCCGTCCCGCAGCAACGGCCTGAACGCCGTGCTGCAGCGCATGGCTCAGCTCACCGACGGCGCCTGAGCCGCTACGCGATCGGCCGGGCGGCGCTTGCCACCCACCAGTTTCTCCACAGCCTTGCTGGCAGCCACCATGCCGAAGGTCGCCGTCACCATCATCACCGCGCCGAAACCGCCCGAGCAGTCGAGCTTGACGCCGTCCCCGACGAAGCTCTTCTGCAGGCAGATACCGCCATCGGGCAGCGGATAGCGCAACTGCTCGGTGGAGAACACGCACGGCACCCCGTAGTTGCGGCTCACGTTGCGCGAAAACCCGTGGTCGCGGCGCAGCGTCGAACGCACCTTGGAGGCCAGCGGGTCGTTGACCGTGCGGTTGAGATCGGCCACCTGGATCTGCGTGGGGTCGAGCTGCCCGCCCGCACCGCCGGTGCAGATCACCTGGATCTTGCGCCGCTTGCACCAGGCAATCAGCGCAGCCTTGGCCATCACGCTGTCGATGCAGTCGATCACGCAGTCGATATGATCGGTGATGGTCTGGGCCAGGTTGTCGCGGGTGACGAAGTCCACCACCGCGTGCACCTTGCAGTCCGGGTTGATTGCGCGCAGGCGCTCGGCCATCACCTCGACCTTGGGCTTGCCCACGTTGCCCTGCAGCGCATGCAACTGGCGATTGGTGTTGCTCACGCACACGTCATCCAGGTCGAACAGCGAAATTTCGCCAACGCCGCTGCGGGCCATGGCCTCGGCCGCCCACGAGCCGACACCGCCGATGCCGACGATCGCCACATGCGCCTCGCGCAGGCGTTGCAAGCCCTGCTGGCCATACAACCGGGCAACACCGGCAAAGCGTGGATCTTCTGTACTCATGGCCCAACCCTGAAAAAACCGGCGCGCATTATAGGCCCCACAACGCAGGATGACAGCCCGCAACCGACGCACTGATTGCCATGAATTGGTAAACCTGGCGCCAACCCTGCTTTAATGACCGGTGCAAACCCTGCTTTGGACGGCAATTGTACGGGCTTCAGAACTTCAGCATCTGAGGAAAATCCAAGCGCTACATGCACCCGTTTCCTATACCACGCTACCTGCCTGGTGCGTAGGATCCGTGCCCGCCGGCGCTTGCCCGTTCCACTTTTCGGAACCCGAAATATCTATGTCATCGCGTAAATTTGGTATCAACCTGGTGGTCGTCATGGCGATTGCCGCGCTATTCACCGGGTTCTGGGCACTGATCAACCGCCCGGTGTCCGCCCCCGACTGGCCGGAGCAGATCTCCGGCTTCTCGTATTCGCCTTTTCGCCTGGGCGAAAGCCCGCAAAAGGGCCAGTACCCGACCGAAGCCGAGCTGCGCGAGGACCTCGAGCAACTGAGCAAGCTGACCGACAGCATCCGCATCTATACGGTGGAAGGCACCCAGGCGCTGATCCCGCGTCTGGCCGAAGAGTTCGGCCTGCGCGTGACCCTGGGTGTGTGGATCAGCCCCGACCTGGAACGCAACGAGCGCGAAATCGAGACCGCCATCCAGTTGGCCAACACCTCGCGCAGCGTGGTGCGGGTGATGGTCGGCAACGAGGCGCTGTTTCGCGAAGAGGTCACCCCCCAGGCCCTGATGGACTACATGGACCGCGTGCGCGCCGCAGTGAAGGTGCCGGTCACCACCAGCGAACAGTGGCACATCTGGAAGGAAAACCCCGAGCTTGCCGGGCACGCCGACCTGATCGCCGCGCACATCCTGCCCTACTGGGAATTCATCCCGGTGAGCCAGGCCGAGCAGTTCGTGCTCGACCGCGCCCGCGAGCTCAAGCAACTGTTCCCGCGCAAGCCGCTGCTGCTGTCCGAGGTCGGCTGGCCCAGCAATGGCCGCATGCGCGGCGGTGCCGACGCCACCCAGGCGGATCAGGCCATCTACCTGCGCAGCCTGGTCAACCTGCTCAACCGCCAGGGCTACAACTACTTCGTGATCGAAGCCTACGACCAGCCCTGGAAAGCCAGTGACGAAGGTTCGGTGGGCGCCTACTGGGGCGTGTTCAATGCCGCGCGCCAGCAGAAATTCAACTTCGAGGGCCCGGTGGTGGCCATTCCGCAGTGGCGCGTGCTGGCCGTGGGCTCGGTGGTGCTGGCGATGCTGTCGCTGACCCTGCTGCTGATCGACGGCTCGGCGCTGCGCCAGCGCGGGCGCACCTTCCTGACCTTCATCGCGTTCCTGTGCGGCTCGGTGCTGGTATGGATCGGCTATGACTACAGCCAGCAGTACAGCACCTGGTTCAGCCTCACTGTGGGTTTCCTGCTGGCGCTCGGCGCGCTGGGGGTGTTCATCGTGCTGCTGACCGAGGCCCATGAACTGGCCGAGGCGGTATGGACGCACAAGCGCCGCAGGCTGTTCCTGCCGGTGGAGGCCGACAGCGCCTATCGGCCCAAGGTGTCGGTGCATGTGCCGTGCTACAACGAGCCCCCGGAGATGGTCAAGCAGACCCTCGATGCCCTCGCGGCGCTGGACTACCCGGACTTCGAAGTGCTGATCATCGACAACAACACCAAGGACCCGGCCGTGTGGGAGCCGCTCAAGGCCCATTGCGAGCTGCTGGGCGAGCGCTTCAAGTTCTTCCATGTGGCACCGCTGGCAGGTTTCAAGGGTGGCGCGCTGAACTACCTGATCCCGCACACCGCCAAGGACGCCGAAGTGATCGCGGTGATCGACTCGGACTATTGTGTCGACCGCAACTGGCTCAAGCACATGGTGCCGCACTTTGCCGACCCCAAGATCGCCGTGGTGCAGTCGCCGCAGGACTACCGCGACCAGAACGAAAGCACCTTCAAGAAGCTCTGCTACGCCGAGTACAAGGGCTTCTTCCATATCGGCATGGTCACCCGCAACGACCGTGATGCAATCATCCAGCACGGCACCATGACCATGACCCGGCGCTCGGTGCTCGAAGAGCTCGGCTGGGCCGACTGGTGCATCTGCGAAGATGCCGAACTGGGCCTGCGCGTGTTCGAGAAGGGTTACTCGGCAGCCTATTCCCACGAGAGCTACGGCAAGGGCCTGATGCCCGACACCTTCATCGACTTCAAGAAGCAGCGCTTTCGCTGGGCCTACGGCGCGATCCAGATCATCAAGCGCCACACCTCCAGCCTGCTGCGCGGCAAGGACACCCAGCTGACCCGCGGCCAGCGCTACCACTTCCTGGCCGGCTGGCTGCCGTGGATCGCCGACGGCATGAACATCTTCTTCACAGTGGGTGCGCTGCTATGGTCGGCGGCCATGATCATCGTGCCGCAGCGGGTCGACCCGCCGCTGCTGATCTTCGCGATCCCGCCGCTGGCGCTGTTCGTGTTCAAGGTGGGCAAGATCGTGTTCCTGTATCGCCGCGCGGTAGGGGTCAACCTCAAGGACGCGTTCTCGGCGGCGCTGGCGGGGCTGGCGTTGTCGCACACCATTGCCAAGGCGGTACTGTACGGGTTCTTCACCAGCAGCATTCCGTTCTTCCGCACGCCGAAGAACGCCGACAGCCACGGGCTGCTGGTGGCACTGGCAGAGGCCCGCGAGGAGCTGTTCATCATGCTGCTGCTGTGGGGCGCGGCGCTGGGCATCTACTTGGTGCAGGGCCTGCCGAGCAACGACATGCGCTTCTGGGTGACCATGCTGCTGGTGCAATCGCTGCCGTACCTGGCGGCGCTGATCATGGCCATGCTGTCGTCGCTGCCCAAGCCCGCGGATGTCACGCAGCCCGCACCTGCCGCCTGATAAACCGCCATCGCGGGTCAAGCCCGCTCCCACAGGGATTGCGCAGTACCTTGTGGGAGCGGGCTTGACCCGCGATAGGCCCGCACAGACAGCACAGATCCACAGTCCCTTCCCCGCACTTTTGCTATAAGATAACGCCCCTTCTTTTTGCCCCAGCCTTGCACCCCGGAGTCCTTCATGACGGCCCCAGCCGACCTCTCGCCTACCCTTGAACTGGCCTGCGACCTGATCCGTCGTCCCTCGGTGACCCCGCTGGACTTCGACTGCCAGAAACAGATGATGCAGCGCCTGGGCGATGCCGGCTTCATGCTCGAACCGATGCGCATCGAAGACGTCGACAATTTCTGGGCCACCCACGGCAGCGATGACGGCCCGGTACTGTGCTTTGCCGGCCACACCGACGTGGTGCCCACCGGCCCGGTGCAGGCCTGGACCAACGACCCGTTCGACGCCCTGATCGACGCCGACGGCATGCTCTGCGGGCGCGGCGCGGCCGACATGAAGGGCAGCCTGGCCGCCATGATCGTGGCCACCGAGCGCTTCGTCGCCGACTACCCGAACCACAAGGGCAAGGTCGCCTACCTGATCACCAGCGACGAGGAAGGCCCGGCCCATCACGGCACCAAGGCCGTGGTCGAACGCCTGGCGGCGCGCAACGAACGCCTGGACTGGTGCATCGTCGGCGAGCCGTCGAGCACCGCCCTGGTCGGTGACGTGGTCAAGAACGGCCGTCGCGGCTCGCTTGGCGCCAGGCTCACCGTGCGTGGCGTGCAGGGCCACGTGGCCTACCCGCACCTGGCGAAGAACCCGATCCACCTGGCCGCCCCGGCCTTGGCCGAACTGGCCGCCGAGCACTGGGACGAGGGCAACGATTTCTTTCCCCCCACCAGCTTCCAGATCTCCAACCTCAACTCGGGAACCGGCGCCACCAACGTGGTGCCAGGCGAGCTGACCGCACTGTTCAACTTCCGCTTCTCCACCGAGTCGACCGTCGAAGGGCTGCAGGCCCGCGTGGCGGCGATCCTCGACAAGCACGGCCTGGACTGGCAGGTGGACTGGGCGCTGTCGGGCCTGCCGTTCCTCACCGAACCGGGCGACCTGCTCGACGCGGTGTCGGCCAGCATCAAGGCCGTGACCGGCCGCGACACCCAGGCCTCCACCAGCGGCGGCACCTCCGACGGGCGCTTCATCGCCACCCTGGGCACCCAGGTGGTCGAACTGGGCCCGGTCAACGCCACCATTCACCAGGTCAACGAGCGGGTCCTGGCCAGCGACCTGGACGTGCTGACCGAGATCTACTACCAGACCCTGACCCGGTTGCTCGTCTGATGCTCATCTGCCCCATCTGCAGCGCCGCGCTCGGCGCCCTGGACAACGGTGTCGGCTGCCCTGCCGGGCACCGCTTCGACCGGGCGCGCCAGGGCTACCTGAACCTGTTGCCGGTGCAGCACAAGAACAGCCGTGACCCTGGCGACAACCAGGCCATGGTCGAGGCACGTCGCGACTTCCTCAATGCCGGGCACTACGCCCCGGTGGCACGGCGCCTGGCCGAGCTTGCAGCCGAGCGCGCGCCTGCGCGCTGGCTGGACATCGGCTGCGGCGAAGGCTACTACACCGCGCAACTGGCCGACGCCCTGCCCCAGGCCGACGGCTATGCCCTGGACATCTCCCGCGAGGCGGTCAAGCGTGCGTGCCGGCGCAACCCGGCACTCACCTGGCTGGTGGCGAGCATGGCCCGGGTGCCACTGGCCGATGCCAGCTGCCAGTTCCTGGCCAGCGTGTTCAGCCCGCTGGACTGGCAGGAAGCCAGGCGCCTGCTCAGCCCCGGCGGCGGCCTGATGCGCGTCGGCCCCACCCGCGGCCACCTGATGGAGCTGCGCGAACGGCTGTACGATGAAGTGCGCGACTATGCCGACGACAAGCACCTGGCCCTGGTGCCCCCGGGCATGCACCACGCCCACGGCGAAGTGCTGGAGTTTCGCCTGAGCCTGGCGGCCCCGGCCGACCGCGCCAACCTGCTGGCCATGACCCCCCATGGCTGGCGCGCCAGCGCAGAAAGACGCGCGGCCGTCATCGATCACCCCGAGCCCTTAGAGGTGACGGTATCGATGCGTTACGATTACTTTGTGCGCCAAGACTGAGCCGCACCCGGAGAGCCCCATGCGCCAACCCGATATCGAGATTTACCTGAAGGACGCCGACGTCGATCACAAGCAGATCGCCGCCTGGCTGGGCCAGGCCCTCGGCCCGTGCAGCGACTGGCAGCAGAAGGGCCAGACCTACAAGTGCAAGGCCGGTAACGTACCTGTTACCTGGCTGCCCAAGGCTGTGGGCAAATGGAACAGCCTGTACCTGGAAAGCGACCAGACCCCGTGGGAGGACGACATCGCCTGCGCCCGCGCCGCATTCGCCGCACTCAATGTCGAAGTGCGCTGCGCGCCGGGTAGCTGGGTGGAAGAGGAAGGTGAAGAAGACGCCGACCGCTGGATCCGCATCAGCGCCGATGGCGAGGAAGAGATCACCTGGCGTACCAGTTGAGCCGTTGACCGGCTTTGCTCAGGCGCCAGCCTTGCTGGCGAAGCCCGGCATCGCCGGGCCAAGGGGCTGCTGCGCAGCCCATCGCCAGCAAGGCTGGCGCCTGCCGCTTTACAGCCCCACTACGTCTTCGGCCTGCAGGCCTTTCTGGCCCTGGGTCAGGTTGTACTCGACCTGTTGCCCTTCCAGCAGGGTGCGATGCCCTTCACCGCGGATCGCGCGATAATGCACGAACACATCCGCACCGCCCTCACGCTGAATGAAGCCATATCCCTTGGCGTCATTGAACCACTTCACACTTCCAGTCTCACGAGACGACATCTGAACTACTCCGGATTTTTATTTTGGAATCGCCTTGTCGGCAGGGCCTCACCAGGCCCTACCTACGCCGCTTGCGGATTTGTCCTGCAAGTGGCGGACCGACTATAACGCAGCCATTCAACAATTTTCATGACCGGGGCGCTTTTTGCTGAACTTGCGCGGATACGGCACACTAACCTACCGAGCATCTGCTCGAATCCCATTACCCAGGGCACCTACCGAATGACCCGTTCTCCCTTGCGCCGCCTGATCTTCGGCGCCCTGCGCCGACTGCTGTACCTGTGGGTGCGCTCCGAAACCATCAACCAGTCATCCTTCTCGCTGAACCTGGACCGCAGCCGTCCGGTGTTCTACGTGCTGCAATCACCCGCGCTCACCGATCTGGCCGTGCTCGACCGCGAATGCACCAAAGCCGGGCTCCCGCGCCCGGTGCTGCCCGTGGCGGTAGGCCCGGTGATGGAGCCGGCGGCGTTCTTCTACCTGACCCCCGAACCCGACTGGCTGGGCCGCCACGACAAGCGCGGCGCACCGCCGACGCTGACGCGCCTGGTCAACCTGGTCAGCCAGCACGCCGAACAGGACGCGCAGATCATTCCGGTCAGCGTGTTCTGGGGCCAGTCGCCGGCCAGCGAATCGAGCCCGTGGAAGCTGCTGTTCGCCGACAGCTGGGCCGTCACCGGGCGCCTGCGTCGGCTGCTTACCGTGCTGATCCTGGGGCGCAAGACCCGCGTGCAGTTTTCCGCGCCGATCCATCTGCGTGAGCTGGTCGAGCACAACAAGGGCCACGAGCGCACCGTGCGCATGGCCCAGCGCCTGCTGCGGGTGCATTTTCGCAACCTCAAGACCGCCGTCATCGGCCCCGACATCTCGCACCGGCGCAACCTGGTCAAGGGCCTGATCCACGACCCGCTGGTACGCCAGGCCATCAGCGACGAGGCCCAGCGCGAGAACATCCCGCTGGCCAAGGCCGAGGCCCAGGCCCTGCGCTATGGCAACGAGATCGCCTCGGACTACACCTACACCGCCATCCGCTTCCTCGAAGTGGTGCTGAGCTGGTTCTGGAACAAGATCTACGACGGCATCAAGGTCAACCATATCGAACAGGTGCAAGGCATCGCGCCGGGGCACGAGGTGATCTACGTGCCCTGCCATCGCAGCCACATCGACTACCTGCTGCTGTCGTACCTGCTGTTTCGCAACGGCCTGACGCCGCCGCACATCGCCGCCGGCATCAACCTCAACATGCCGGTGATCGGCAGCCTGCTGCGCCGCGGCGGTGCGTTCTTCATGCGCCGCACCTTCAAGGGCAACCCGCTGTACACCGCGGTGTTCAACGAGTACCTGCACACCCTGTTCACCAAGGGCTTCCCGGTGGAGTACTTCGTCGAGGGCGGGCGCTCGCGCACCGGGCGCATGCTGCAGCCCAAGACCGGTATGCTGGCGATCACCCTGCGCAGTTTTCTGCGTTCCTCGCGCACCCCGATCGTGTTCGTGCCGGTGTACATCGGCTACGAGCGCGTGCTCGAAGGCCGCACCTACCTGGGCGAGCTGCGCGGGGCGAGCAAGAAGAAGGAATCGATCTTCGACATCTTCAAGGTCATCGGCGCGCTCAAGCAGCGCTTCGGCCAGGTGGCCGTGAACTTCGGCGAGCCGATCCGCCTGGCCAGCTTCCTCGACCAGCAGCAACCGGGCTGGCGCGAACAGGACCACAGCCCGCAGTTCCGCCCGGCCTGGCTCAACGAAACCACCTCGCGCCTGGGCGAGAAGGTCGCGCAGCACCTGAACGAGGCCGCCGCGATCAACCCGGTCAACCTGGTGGCCCTGGCGCTGCTGTCCACCAGCCGCCTGGCCCTGGACGAACGCGCCCTGGCGCGGGTACTGGACCTGTACCTGGCGCTGCTGCGCCAGGTGCCCTACTCCGCCCATACCACCCTGCCCGAAGGCGACGGCCTGGCGCTGATCGGCCACGTGCGCGGCATGGACCTGCTGGCCGAGCAGCAGGACGCGCTGGGGCGCATCCTGTACCTGGATGAAAACAACGCGGTACTGATGACCTACTACCGCAACAACGTACTGCACATCTTCGCCCTGCCGGCGCTGCTGGCAAGCTTCTTCCAGAGCAGCTCGCGCATCAGCCGCGAACTGATCGGCCGCTACACCCACGCGCTGTACCCGTATCTGCAGTCGGAGCTGTTCATCCGCTGGGATGCCCAGGAGCTCGACGGGGTGATCGACCAGTGGCTGGAGGCATTCGTCGAACAGGGCCTGCTGCGTTTCGAGAACGGCGTGTACCTGCGCCCCGCCCCGAGTTCGCGCCAGTTCGTGCTGCTGACCCTGCTGGCGCGGGCCATCACCCAGACCCTGCAGCGCTTCTACATGGCCACCGCGCTGCTGCTCAACAGCGGCCAGCACACCCTCAGCGCCGAAGAGCTGGAAGACCTGTGCGTGGTCATGGCCCAGCGCCTGTCGATCCTGCATGGCCTGAACGCCCCGGAATTCTTCGACAAGAGCCTGTTCCGCCACTTCATCCAGACCCAGATCGAACAGGGCGTGCTGCGCCCGGATGCGGCGGGCAAGCTCGGCTACCATGAAAAACTCAGCGAGCTGGCCGAAGGCGCCGCCAAGCGCGTGCTGTCGGCCGAGGTGCGCCTGTCGATCCGCCAGGTGGCCTTGCAGCGCAGCGACGAAACCACCGAACACACCGAGCAACAAGTCTGAACAGGAGTACACGATGAAGAAATTGACCCTGGCTGTGCTGGGCAGCCTGCTGGCCGCCTGCAGCAGCACCCCGTCACCCTCCAAGGCCAGCCTGGACGGCGAGGTGTTCTACCTGCAGCGCATCGCCCTGCCACCGGCAGCCACCCTGAGCGTCAGCCTGCAGGACGTGTCGCTGGCCGATGCGCCAGCCGTCACCCTGGCCAACCAGAGCGGCCCGGTAAAAGGCCAGGTGCCCCTGCCGTTTCACCTGAGCTACGACCCGGCACAGGTCAAGCCGGGCCACCGCTATGCCGTGAGCGCGCGCATCGAGCTGGACGGCAAGCTGCTGTTCATCAACACCGAACACCACGGCGTGCAGCTGGACGGTAGCGACGCCCAGCCTGTACGAATCAAGGTCGACGCCGTTCGCTGATCCCCTTTTTGCCTTTGGATAAGGATGCTGCCATGTTCCGCCCTGCTCTTACCTTTACCGGCCTGTGTGCCGGCCTGCTGTTGTCGGCCAGTGCGCTGGCCCTGTCGCAGAAGGACGCCACCGGCGGCCTCAAGGATGCCCTGACCCAAGGTGCGCAGATTGCCGTCAAGCAACTGGGCACCCCAGGCGGCTTCAGCAACAACCCGGACGTGCGCATCGAGCTGCCGGGCAACCTGGGCAAGGCTGCCAAGGCCATGAAGAAATTCGGCATGGGCGCCGAGGTCGACCAGCTCGAGGCCAGCATGAACAAGGCGGCCGAGGCGGCAGTACCGCAGGCCCAGGCGTTGCTGGTGGATGCGGTCAAGAAGATGAGCGTGGCCGACGCCAAGGGTATTCTCAGCGGTGGCAACGATTCGGCCACCCAGTACCTGAACAAGACCAGCCGCGAGCAGATCCGTGCCAAGTTCCTGCCCATCGTCAAGCAGGCCACCGACCAGGTCGGCCTGGCCAAGCAGTACAACAGCTTTGCCGGGCAGGCCTCGTCGCTGGGCCTGCTGGACAGCAAGAACGCCAACGTCGAGGGTTATGTGACCGAACAAGCGCTGGATGGCCTGTTCGAGATGATCGGCAAGCAGGAAGCGACGATCCGCCAGAACCCGGCAGCCGCGGCTACCAGCCTGGCCAAGAAGGTCTTCGGCGCCCTCTAGGGCCCTTCGCCGGCAAGGCCGGCTCCTACAGGATGCGCAGTGCCCCCGTAGGAGCCGGCCTTGCCGGCGAACGCCTTCTCAGGGCTTGCGCACCTTGAACCACGCCGCATACAGCGCCGGCAGGAACAGCAGCGTCAACGCCGTGGCCACGATCAGCCCGCCCATGATCGCCACCGCCATCGGCCCGAAGAACACGCTGCGCGACAGCGGAATCATCGCCAGCACCGCCGCCAGCGCGGTCAGCACGATCGGCCGGAAGCGCCGCACCGTGGCCTCGATGATCGCCTGCCAACGGTCCAGCCCGGCCGCGATGTCCTGCTCGATCTGGTCCACCAGAATCACCGAGTTGCGCATGATCATCCCCGACAGCGCAATGGTGCCCAGCATCGCCACGAAGCCGAACGGCTGGCGGAACACCATCAGGAACAGCACCACCCCGATCAGCCCCAATGGCGCGGTGAGGAACACCATCACCGTGCGCGAGAAGCTGCGCAACTGCACCATCAGCAAGCTCAACACCACCACGATGAACAGTGGCACCCCGGCATTCACCGAGTTCTGCCCGCGGGTCGAATCCTCCACCGTACCGCCCACTTCCAGCAGGTAGCCATCCGGCAGCTCGGCACGCACCGGCTCCAGGGTCGGCAGTATCTGCTTGACCAGGGTCGCCGGCTGCTCCTTGCCATAGATGTCGGCACGTACCGTCACCGTCGGCAGGCGATTACGGTGCCAGATGATGCCTTCCTCGAAGCCGTACTCCAGCGTCGCCACCTGCGACAGCGCAACGCTGCGCCCATTCTCGGTGGGCACCGCCAGGCTCGACAGGTTGGTCAGCTCGGTGCGTTCCTGGCGCGTGCCGCGCAGCAGGATCTCGATCAGCTCGTTGTCTTCGCGGAACTGGCTGACCGACGAACCGGTCAGCGAGCTTTGCAGGAACTTGGCCAGGTGCGCGGTGCTGATCCCCAGGGCCCGGGCACGGTCCTGGTCGATACTCAGGTAGATCACCTTGCTCGGCTCTTCCCAGTCCAGGTGCACGTTCACCACATGCGGGTTCTCGCGCACCCGGGCCGCCACCTTGCGCGCCAGTGCACGCACTTCCTCGATGTGCTCGCCGGTGACCCGGAACTGCACCGGGTAGCCCACGGGGGGTCCGTTTTCCAGGCGCGTGACCCGCGAACGCAGGTCCGGGAACTGCTCGTTCAGGGTCTCGATCAGCCAGCTGCGCAGCGCCTCGCGCTCCTCGATGGTCTTGGCCAGCACCACGAACTGGGCGAAGCTGGTTGCCGGCAACTGCTGGTCCAGGGGCAGGTAGAAGCGCGGCGAGCCGGTGCCCACGTAGGCCACATAGTTGTCGATGCCGGCGCGCTCCTTGAGCAGGGCCTCCAGGCGCGTGACCTGCTCGGCGGTGTTGCTCAGCGAGGCGCCCTCGGCCAGCTTCAGGTCGACCATCAGCTCCAGCCGTCCGGAGGCCGGGAAGAACTGCTGGGGCACGAAGCGAAACGACAGCACGCTGAGCACGAACAGGCCCAGGGTCGCCACGATCACCGTCTTGCGGTGCGCCACGCACCAGCCCACCAGCCGCCGTACACGCTGGTAGAACGGCGTGCCATAGGGGTCGGTGGCGCCATCGGTGGTGCCGTGCTTGGCCGCGTGCAGCTTGGCCAGGTCTGGCAGCAGCCGCTCGCCCAGGTACGGCACGAACACCACGGCGGCGATCCACGAGGCAATCAGGGCAATGGTCACCACCTGGAAGATCGAGCGGGTGTACTCGCCCGTGCCCGACTGCGCCGTGGCAATCGGCAGAAAGCCCGCCGCTGTGATCAGGGTGCCGGTGAGCATCGGGAAGGCGGTGCTGGTCCAGGCGTAGCTGGCGGCCTTGAAGCGATCGAAGCCCTGCTCCATCTTGATCGCCATCATCTCCACCGCAATGATCGCGTCATCCACCAACAGCCCCAGCGCCAGCACCAGTGCCCCCAGGGAAATCTTGTGCAGGCCGATCCCGAGGTAATACATCGCGGCAAACGTCATCGCCAGCACCAGCGGAATCGCCAGCGCCACCACCAGGCCGGTGCGCATGCCCAGCGAGAAGAAGCTCACCAGCAGCACGATGGCCAGTGCTTCCACCAGCACCTGCACGAACTCGCCTACCCCGGTTTTCACGGCGGCCGGCTGGTCGGACACCTTGCGCAGCTGCATGCCAGCCGGCAGATTGGCCGAGATACGGGCAAACTCGACCTCAAGGGCCTTGCCCAGCACCAGGATGTCACCACCGGCCTTCATCGATACCGCCAGGCCGATGGCGTCTTCGCCCATGAAGCGCATGCGTGGCGCGGGCGGATCGTTGAAACCGCGGCGCACATCGGCCACATCGCTGATACGGAAGGTGCGCTCGCCCACCCGAATGGGGAACTGCTCGATCTGCTCCACCGTCTCGAAACGCCCGCTCACGCGCAGTTGCAGGCGCTCGCTGGGGGTTTCGAAAAAGCCTGCGGTGGTCACCGCATTCTGTTCCTCCAGCGCCTGCTGCACGGCTTCAAGCGGCAGGCCCAGGGTCGCCAGCTTGAGGTTCGACAGCTCGATCCAGATCTTCTCGTCCTGCAGGCCGAGCAGCTCGACCTTGCCCACATCCTTTACCCGTTGCAGCTGGATCTGCACGCGGTCGGCGTAGTCCTTGAGCACCGCGTAGTCGAAGCCTTCACCGGTCAGTGCATAGATATTGCCGAAGGTGGTGCCGAACTCGTCGTTGAAGAACGGCCCCTGGATACCCGGCGGCAAGGTGTGGCGAATGTCCGCGACCTTCTTGCGGATCTGGTACCACAGCTCGGGAACATCCTTGGAATGCATCGAGTCGCGGGCCATGAAAGTGACCTGGGACTCACCAGGGCGCGAGAACGAGACGATCTTCTCGTACTCGCCCGTCTCCATCAGCTTCTTCTCGATGCGTTCGGTGACCTGGCGCGAGACTTCCTCGGCGCTCGCCCCCGGCCAGTTGGTCTTGATCACCATGGCCTTGAAGGTGAACGGCGGGTCTTCGCTCTGGCCCAGCTTGGTATACGAAAGCGTGCCGACCAGGGCCAGCAGCACCATCAGGAACAGCACGATCTGGCGATTGCGCAGCGCCCAGGCGGAAAGGTTGAAACCCATCGGGACTTACTCCTTGGCCGCCAGATTCACCACGCGATTGGACCGGTCCACCGGTCGTATCTGCTGCCCTTCGTGCAGCACATGGCCGCCAGCCGCCACCACCCAATCGGTGGGCTTGAGGCCTTCGAGCACCGGCACGCTGGCCTGGCCGTAGGCGCCAACCCGCACCACGGTGCGCTTGAGCGTATTGTCAGGCTCCACCCGCCACACGTAGGTCTGGCCGTTCTCGGCGCTCAGGGCCGACAGCGGCACCGCCAGCGGCACCTGCTCGGCGTGCTGGATGAACACCCGTGCGCTCTGCCCCAGTTCTGCGGGCACCTTGCCGGCCGCGAACGCGATGCGCGCAGCGAAGGTACGTGACCGCGGGTCGGCGGCCGGCGACAGCTCGCGGATGCGACCCTCGAAGCGCGTATCCGGTTGCGACCACAGCTCCACCGACACCGGCTGGCCGACCTTGAAGCGGCCGAAGTTCTGCTCCGGCAGGCTGATCAGCACCTCGCGCTCGCCATCGGCGGCCAGGGTGAACACGGTCTGCCCGGCAGCCACCACCTGGCCCACCTCGACCTGACGCTTGGCCACCACCCCGTCCTGTGGCGCGCGCAGCACCGAATAGCCGGCCTGGTTGCCGGCCACATCGAATTCGGCGCGCACCTGGTTGGCCCGCGCCAGGCCTGCGCGGTACAGGTTTTCGGCGTTGTCGAACTGCGAGCGGCTGACCATCTGGCGTTCCAGCAGGGTCTGGTAGCGGTCGCGCTCGGCCTTGACCAGGCTCAGGTTGGCCTGGGCCGCTGCCATCTGCGCGCGGCTGGCCTCCAGCTGCAGGCGCACGTCCTGCGGGTCGAGCTCGGCCAATGGCTGGTCGGCCTTGACCCGCTGGCCCTCCTCCACCAGGCGCTTGCTGACCTTGCCGGGAATACGAAACGCCAACTCCGGCTCGAGCCGGGCGCGCACTTCGCCGGGGTAGCTGTCGACCGCCGCCGTGGACAGCTGCGGCTGCACCACCATGGCCGGGCGCAGGGTGCTTGGCGGGGGACTCTCCTGCCCGCAGCCGCTCAGCAGCAAGGCAAGGGTAAGCGGGAATGCAAGGGGCAAGGCATGGCGCAACATGATCGAGAACCTTCCGTGAGTAGCGCATCTAATATTTATACCGGCGGGTATAGTAAATCAGCGCAACGGCGCCGGGAAGCGATTGTCGGACAGAAATTTCAGGGTCGTCGCACGCACCGAACTGACACCTGGACCTGCCGCTTGGGCCCTCCGTGGAGCCGAAAAAGCCACCTCCACCCGCCATCACTGGCGCTGATAGGCGTTCAAAGCGCAGATTGCAGCCCCCAGGCGGCGACCACGGTGTACCCTGTACCCCTTAACGAACCTGTACGTGTCATTCATGCCAAACGAAACCAGCGCCACCAACGGCCCCGGCCGGCCCAAGGACCTCGCCAAGCGCCAGGCCATCCTCGAGGCGGCCAAAGCCCTGTTTCTCACCCACGGTTACGCCAACACCAGCATGGATGCGGTCGCGAATGCGGCAGGGGTTTCGAAACTGACGGTCTACAGCCACTTCAACGACAAGGAGACACTGTTCTCCTCGGCGATCGTGGCCACCTGCACGGCCCAGTTGCCCGAACTGTTCTTCGAACTGACCGAAGGCACGTCGGTGGAGCAGGTCCTGCTGAACATCGGGCGCGGCTTCCAGGCGCTGATCAACAGCGATCAATCGGTCAAGCTCAGCCGCCTGATCATGGCCCTGGGCACCCAGGACCCCAAGCTCAGCCAGATCTTCTTCGAAGCCGGCCCGTTGCGCGTGCTGCGCGAGATGGAGGCACTGCTGCAGCGCGTCGACCAGCATGGTCTGCTGCGTATCGAGCAGCCGGCCAGGGCGGCCGAGCACTTCTTCTGCCTGCTCAAGGGGGCGCCGAACTATCGCCTGCTGCTCGGCTACTCCCCGGCGCTGGACGCCGAGGCTGCCGAGGCACATGTGCAGGACGTGGTGGCGGTGTTTTTGCGGGCCTACCGCCCCTAGTCAGGGCTTGAGGGCTTTCTTGGGGTAGATGTCGTAGCGGCTCGACTTGCCTTCCAGGCTATGGCTGGGCTTGGGCCCGTCGATGATCGGCGCCTTGCGCGGGCGCTTGACCACCACCCGGTGGCTGGCCAGGGCCAGGGCGGCCTCCAGCAGTGCCGGTGCATCCAGGTCATCGCCCACCAGTGGGCGGAATACGCGCATCTCCTTTTTCACCAGGGCGCTCTTGTCGCGGTGCGGGAACATCGGATCGAGGTAGATCACCTGCGGCGGTTCGCCCTGCCAGTCGCGCATGCGCTCGATGGAGTTGCCTGCCAGCAGCTGCATGCGGGCCACGATGGGGCCCACCTCGGCATCCGCTGCCGCACGCGCCAGGCCATCCTCGAGCAGCGCCGCCACCAACGGCTGGCGCTCGATCAGTTGCATCTGGCAGCCCAGGCTGGCCAGCACGAAGGCGTCCTTGCCCAGCCCTGCCGTGGCATCCAGCACCCGTGGACGCACGCCCTGGGCGATGCCGACCGCCTTGGCGATCATCTGCCCGCTGCCCCCGCCGAACACCCGACGATGGGCCGCCGCGCCCTCGACGAAATCCACCCGCACCGGGCCCGGTGCCTGCGGGCCCAACTGCTGGATCTGCAGGCCGGTCTCGCCCACCTGCACGGCAAAGGCCGCCGACGCATCCTGCAGCGGCAAGCCCAGGCGCACCGCCCAGTGCTCGGCCTGTGCCTGATACTCGGCAGCCAACGCCTCGACCCGGATACCGCCGTCCGCCAGTTGCTCCACCGCTCACCTTCCCCACACAAAAAAATTAAATGATTGCCGGCCTGTGCCGATAACCGCAGTAATCGCTATTTTGCCAGACCCGGACAGCCTTCGACTGCCATGTCAGACATTCTTCAGCTCCCTTCCGGTTATTTGTCGCCCGTCGGCGACTTTGCCCGGCACAACACCCAGACCCTCGGCGGCGTCAGCCACCTGTGGCAGGACTTCTTTGCCCAGGCGTTGGCAGAGCAGCAGGGTGAAGGTGCGCAGGAAGGTCAGCTGGCGGTCCCCGAGGTCGACACCGTCACCGGCGAACCGATTGCCGGCAGCCAGACCCTGGCGCAGATTCACAGCCAGCGCCTGTGCGACGTGCACGACACCATCGTCGCCCCGCCCGAGCCGCTGTTCCTGCCGATTGCCGAATTCGAACTGGACCTGCTGGACAAGCCTGCGCCGCCATTCAGCGCGCTGGAACTGGTGGAGCAGCAGCGCCAGCTGGACATCAGCAACAACTGGGTGCGCCCGGTGGTGATGAGCCAGGGTCATCCGCTGCCGCAGCCAGGCCCGGCGCCGCAACCCTACCCGCTGCACCTGCCGATCGCGGAGCTGGAAGCCAGCCTGCTCGACCCGGCGCCGGAGCCGTTCGACCAGGCCACGCTGCTCAAGCAGCAGTCGGACCTGGAGTTCGACCTCAGCTGGGCCCGTCCGGTGGTACTGAACAACGTGCGCATCGCCGCCTAACGGCAGATCTGCCAGAAGCCCATATCCAGGTGGAAGTGGTTGCGGTGGGCAGCGTTGTAGTCAGGCCCCAGCACCGTGTTGAAACTGTCGCAGCCGCCAGCCTGCACCTCGCGTAGAAACTTCGCCTTCACCCCCTCACCCGGCCAGTCGCGCAGCACCTCGATGCGCTGCCCATCGGCCAGCCTGAACCCGGCGATGTCGAGCGCATTGGCGCTGGCATGCTGGCTGCGCCGCCCTTCCTTGCGCCCGTACACATTGCGACAGGCAAAACTGCCCAGGTGATCGACCTGCACCACCGCCTGGCCGAATGCACGCTGCGCGGCCGGTTGCAGGCCGTGGCGCTCGAACAGCGCGAAGGCCACCGCCACCGGGCAACTGGCCAGAAAACTGCTGCTCAGGCGCACGCCCGAGCCCTGCACCCGCACCACGTTGTGCAGCGGGCAGGCCACATCTGGCGCGCTGTCGGCCTGCTTGCTGTAGCGCAGCGTCGAGGTGGCCAGGGCCTGTTCGCAAAGCCTGGGGTCATCCTGCAGGCGGCTCAGCTTGTAGGGGGTCAGCAGGTTCGGTGGCGCCTTGACGTCCAGCACCGCCCACGGGTTCCAGGCAGCCGGCAGGCGCCAGCCCTGTTGCCAGGCCACCAGCCCCGCCGCCATCGCTATCACCAGGAAAATGCCCACTCCCCGCATGGACGATCAGCGCCTGAACAACTGGTTGAGCTGGTCGAACGGCAGCGCCTGCTCGGCATAGTCGAAGCGGCCCTGCTGCTGGATCCGTTCGGCGGCGTGGAAGAACGCGCCGTAGGCCGCACGCGCCAGCGACGAGCCGACGCTGATGCGCTTGACCCCGAGCGCCTGCAGGTCGCTTACGCTCAGGTCCACCCCGCTCAGCCCCATCAGCACGTTGACCGGCCTGGGCGCCACGGCCTGCACCACCTGGCGAATCTCCTCGGCGCTGCGCAAGCCCGGCGCGTACAGCACATCGGCACCGGCCTCGGCAAAGGCCTGCAGGCGCTTGATGGTGTCGTCCAGGTCCAGGCGCCCGTGCAGCAGGTTTTCGGCGCGGGCACACAGGGTGAACGGAAACTCCAGGCTGCGCGCCGCCGCAACGGCTGCCTCGACGCGCTCCACTGCCTGATGAAAGCCATAGATCGGCTCTTGCGGGTTGCCGCTGGCATCCTCGATGGAGCCGCCTACAAGCCCCACAGCGGCGGCCTGCAGGATGGCCTCGGCGCAGCCCTTGGGCGTATCGCTGAAGCCGTTCTCGAGGTCTGCAGCCACCGGCAGAGCGGTGGCATCGACGATGCTGCGCGCGTTGCCCAGGGTTTCCTCCAGGCTCATGGCGCCTTCGGCATCGGGGCGCCCCAGCGAGAACGCCAGGCCGGCGCTGGTGGTGGCCAGCGCCTCGAAGCCGAGGCTGGCCAGCAGCTTGGCCGAGCCTGCATCCCAGGGGTTGGGGATGACAAAGGCGCCATCACGTTCATGCAGCGCCTTGAAGGCTTCGGCACGCAGGGTTTGCACATCCATGATCACAACTCCAGAGCAGGCGGTACGGGGCGGTCAGAGCAGGCCAAGCTGCTCGGCTGCGGGCGCCCTGTGCAGTTCAGGCAAGGCCGGCAAGCCGGGCAGGCGCTCCATCAGGCCCTGATGAAAACGCTGCGCCAGCGCGGCTGCCAGGCGGTTGTCGGCAGTATGCAGGAAAACGTACGGGGTGCGCCCCTCCTCGATCCAGGCCGCGACCTTGTCCAGCCACGGCAGCAGAAACGGCTCGTTGGCCGCCAGTTCCGGGTGGCCGATGAAGCGCACCTGCGGGCTCTGGCTGAAGGCGGCAGGGCGTGGCGGCACCCGCGGTTTCTTGGACTGGGCATGCAGCACGCCCGGATCGCGCGAGGTGCAACTGAACAGGGCACGCGGGTCCAGGCAGATGCGTTCGACGCCGCGATCGAGCAACAGCCGATTGAGCAAACGTTCCTCCTCACCCTTGGCGAAGAAGGCCTTGTTGCGCACCTCCACCGCCAGCGGCACGTCCACCTCGTCGATAAATGCCACCAGCTCGCCCAGGCGTGCCGGACCGAAGCTGGCAGGCAGCTGCAACCAGTAGGGCGCCACACGGGCGCCCAGCGGCTTGAGCAGGTTGATGAAGGTTTGCGCGGCCACGCATTGCTGACGCAGGTCGTCTGCATGACTGATGTCGCCGGGGAACTTGGCGGTGAAGCGAAAGTGCGCGGGCATGATCTGCGCCCAGCGTTCCAGGGTGGCGGGCGCGGGGCGCGCATAGAAGGTGGTGTTGCCCTCCACCGCATTGAACACCTGGCAGTAGAGGCCGAGAAAGTCGCTGGGTCTGGCGTCGGCGGGGTACAGGTACTCGCGCCAGGCGTTTTCACTCCAGGACGGGCAACCGAGAAAGTAAGGTAAAGGCGTCATGCCTCAAATGTACAGGTCCAACCCCAGCACTTCCATCTCCCAGTCCACGAAGCCGGCAGTGGTCAGGTAGCTGGCCAGGGCCTGGGCGGTGCGCTTGTTGCGCGCCCGCGGGAAGATCATGTCCTGCTGGCGCACCGGCAGGCCGCTGCGGCTGGCGCCGCCTGCAGCACCTGATGGTGACGGCTGCGCCTCGAACTCGCCCGGCAGGTCTTCGTCCACGTCCTCTTCGCGCACCGGCGGCTTGCGCAGCGGGCGCTTGATCGGATAGGACTGGGAAGAGAAGCCGTCGACACGCATGAACGATTACTCAGGAGCAATGATGGCAATTTAGCGGCACCTGAGAGACTTCGCAAATGCCCGACTGATAACTGGACCACATATCGAGCAAAAGGTTTATGCGCAACGGCGATAGACGACCAGCGGTTTACCGCGCCTTGGGCGTGGCCACCTTGTCGCGCAGGTACACCGGTTGGGCGAGATCGGGCGCAATACCTTCGCCCCGGTCCCAGGCGAACCGCGCCAGGGTCAGCAGGTCGAGGGCGTGGGGCAGCATGCCGGCGTCCTGGCCACTGACGGCCACCGGCAGGCGCTCGGCGTAGCCCCAGCCGGTACCGGCACCGAACCAGTCGCCGGCCGCGCCCGGCGGCAGGCTGACCTGTTCGGGGGCCAGCACCGCCTCGCTGCCCAGCAGGCGCATTTCGCCGGCCTGCTGCTGGTAGCAGCCCCAGTACACCTCGTCCATGCGCGCATCGATCGCCGCCGCCACCTGCTCGGCGCCGTGCTCGCGCAACGCGCGCTGGGCCAGCAGCGCCAGGTTGGACACCGGCAGCACCGGACGCTCGAGGGCGAACGCCAGGCCCTGCACCACGCCGATGGCGATCCGCACCCCGGTAAAGGCGCCGGGGCCGCGGCCGAAGGCAATCGCATCGACGGCCGACAGGGCGATGCCCGCTTCGGCCAGCATCGTCTGGATCATCGGCAGCAGCTTCTGCGCATGCAGGCGCGGGATCACCTCATAGTGGCTGAGCACCTTGCCGTCATGCAGCAAGGCAACGGAGCAGGCTTCAGTGGCGGTATCCAGGGCCAGCAAGGTGGTCATCGGGGGTTCCAGGGGGCAAGAAAAAAGAACGGCATTATAAACAACAACGGCCCGCAAGCGGGCCGTTGTGTGCACATCCGAGCGGTGATCAGCTCAGAGCGGCCAGCACCTTGGCGGTGATGGCATCGACCGAGCCCACGCCTTCGATGTGGCTGTACTTGGGCTTGCCACCGTTGGCAGCCGACAGCTTCTGGTAGAAGTCCACCAGTGGCTTGGTCTGCTCGTGGTAGACCGACAGGCGATGACGCACGGTTTCTTCGGTGTCGTCCTTGCGCTGGATCAGCGGCTCGCCGGTCTCGTCGTCCTTGCCTTCAACCTTCGGCGGGTTGTAGACCACGTGGTACACGCGACCCGAACCTTCGTGCACGCGGCGGCCGGCGATACGCTGGACGATCTCTTCGTCGGCAACGGCGATCTCGACCACGGCATCCAGCTCGACGCCGGCGCTCACCAGGGCTTCAGCCTGGGGAATGGTGCGCGGGAAACCGTCGAACAGGAAACCCTTGGCGCAGTCGGCCTGAGCGATGCGGTCCTTGACCAGGTTGATGATCAGCTCGTCGGACACCAGCTTGCCGGCGTCCATGATCGCCTTGGCTTCCAGACCCAGCGGGGTGCCGGCCTTGACCGCGGCACGCAGCATGTCGCCGGTGGAAATCTGGGGAATACCGAACTTCTCGGTGATGAACTTTGCCTGAGTACCTTTACCGGCCCCGGGAGCTCCCAGCAGAATTACGCGCATCTTGTGCTCCTCAATTTTTTATAAGCAAATCAATGGATTCGCCACTCAGGGCCAATCCCAAGAATCGGGTGATGACCGCAAATCGGTCAAAAGGCTGCTCAAGATACACAGCGCACCCGGACCACACAAGCGGTCGAAAGTCGGAAAAAAATACTGCGTGAGGCCCGTTCGTGCCCGGGTTGCGCCCGGCGCAACCGGGGGCGAAACCGCTTCGCCCGGGTGCTCGGGGCGCGCGCCGGGCACTGGCGCGCCACCCCTGCCCCGCCCTCAACCGGTGTTGCGCAGACCTGCCGCAATACCCGCCACAGTCACCAGCAGCGCCTGTTCCAAGGGGCTGTCCAGAGCGGCTTCGCGTGCGCGCGAGCGTGCCAGCAGCTCGGCCTGCAATAGATGCAGCGGGTCCAGATAGGTGTTGCGCAGACGGATGAATTCCAGGGTGTCAGGGCTGTGCGCCAGTAGCACCGGCTGCCCCGTGAGACCCAGCACCACCTGGCACGCCTGCGACAATAGGTCGCGCAGATGGGCACCCAAAGGTCGCAGTTGCGGTTGCACCAGACGTTCGTCGTAGAAGCGCGCGATGTCGGCGTCGGCCTTGGCCAGCACCATCTCGAGCATGTCGATGCGGGTGCGGAAGAACGGCCACTGTTCGCGCATCTCGGCCAGCAGTTCGCCCTGGCCACGGGCCAGCGCATTGTTCAGCGCCGCCTCCCAGCCCAGCCAGGCGGGCAGCATCAGGCGCGTCTGGGTCCAGCCGAAGATCCACGGGATCGCCCGCAGGCTCTCGATGCCGCCCGCGCGCCGCTTGGCCGGGCGACTGCCCAGTGGCAGGCGGCCGAGTTCCTGTTCCGGGGTGGACTGACGGAAGTACTCGACGAACTCGGGGTTGTCGCGCACCACGCCACGGTAGGCCTTCACGCCGTCGGCGGCCAGCTGGTCCATCAGTTCGCGCCAGGCCGGTTGCGGCGGCGGTGGCGGCAGCAGGGTCGCCTCCAGCACCGCAGCCAGGTACAGGTTGAGGTTCTGCTCGGCGATGTCCGGCAGGCCGAACTTGAAGCGGATCATCTCGCCCTGCTCGGTGGTACGGAAGCGCCCCGCCACCGAGCCCGGCGGCTGCGACAGGATCGCCGCATGCGCCGGGCCGCCACCACGCCCCACGGTGCCGCCGCGACCGTGGAACAGCAGCAGTTCGACCTGTTCTTCACGGCAGATGCGCACCAGGGTTTCCTGGGCACGATACTGCGCCCAGGCCGCCGCGGTGGTGCCGGCATCCTTGGCCGAATCGGAATAGCCGATCATCACCTCCTGCGGCCCGTGCAGGCTGGCGCGATAGCCCGGCAGGCCGAGCAGGCGCTCCATCACCGGGCCGGCGTTGTCCAGGTCGGCCAGGGTTTCGAACAGCGGCACCACGCGCATCGGCCGGCGCACGCCGGCTTCCTTGAGCAGCAGTTGCACGGCCAGCACGTCGGAAGCGGCGCCGGCCATCGAGATCACGTAGGAGCCCAGCGAAGCGGCAGGTGCGGCGGCCACCTCGCGGCAGGTGGCGAGCACCTCGGCGGTATCGGCCTGGGGCTTGAAGTCGCCAGGCAGCAGCGGCCGGCGGTTGCTCAGCTCCTGCTGCAGGAAACGGATACGCGCGTCTTCATCCCAGTCGGCGTAGCGCCCCAGGCCCAGGTACTCGGTGATCTCGCTGAGTGCGTCGGCGTGCCGGGCGGCGTCCTGGCGCACGTCCAGGCGCACCAGAAACAGCCCGAAGGTAACGGCCCTGCGCAGGCAGTCGAGCAGCGGGCCATCGGCGATCACGCCCATGCCGCACGCGTGCAGCGATTCGAAGCACAGCAGCAGCGGCTCGAACAGGTCGCGGTTGTCGTGCAGTACCTCGGCGGGGGCCGGCTGCGGGCTGGCCAGCGAGCTCTGGGCCCAGGCCCGCGTCACCCGCAGGCGATCACGCAGTTGCTTGAGCAGGGTGCGGTAAGGCTCGGCCGAATCACCGACCTTGGCACGCAACGCCTCGCTGGCCTGCTGCATCGAAAGTTCGGCGGCCAACGAATCGATGTCGCGCAAAAACAGGTCGGCGGCCATCCAGCGCGCCAGCAGCAGTACTTCGCGGGTGACCTTGGCGGTGACATTGGGGTTGCCGTCACGGTCGCCGCCCATCCACGAGGCGAAGCGGATCGGCGCAGCCTCCAGCGGCAGGCGCAGGCCGGTGGCCTCGTGCAGCGCCTTGTCAGCCTTGCGCAGGTGATGCGGGATGGCGTGCCAGAGCGAGTGCTCGATCACCGCGAAGCCCCATTTGGCTTCGTCCACCGGGGTCGGCCGGGTACGGCGGATCTCTTCGGTGTGCCAGGCCTCGGCGATCAGCCGTTGCAGACGCTGGCGCACCTGGTCGCGTTCGGCGGGGGTCAGGTCGCGGTGATCCTGGGCGGCCAGTTGCGCGGCGATGGCATCGTACTTCTGGATCAGCGTACGGCGCGCGACTTCGGTCGGGTGGGCGGTCAGCACCAGTTCGATGCTGAGCTTGCCCAACTGGCGAGCCAGGGCGTCGTCGCTGTGCCCGGCGGCCTTGAGCCGGGCCAGCAGCTCGGGCAGCACGCGCGACTCGAACGGCGCGGGCTGGTCGGCATCACGACGGCGAATCAGCTGGTACTGCTCGGCGATGTTGGCCAGGTTGAGGAACTGGTTGAAGGCCCGCGCCACCGGCAGCAGTTCGTCTTCGGCAAGGTCGTTCAGGGTCGAACTCAGCTGCTCGGCACTGCCGCTGCGGTCGGCCTTGGCGCTGCGACGTATGTCTTCGATCTTTTGCAGAAAGGCTTCGCCGTACTGCTCGCGCACGGTGTCGCCCAACAACTCGCCCAACAGGTGAACATCTTCTCGCAAGCGCACATCGATATCGGTCATCAGCCTTGCCTCCGCATCCTGGGAAAACAGCTCTGGGTCCAGAGTGCCCCGTCGAGGTTGGGCTTTCAAGCCGGGTGGGCGATGCAACCAAACTATGTGCGGTGGCGATGCTCTAACGAACACATCCACCTGTGGGAGGCCACCATGAAGATCCGTGATTTAGCCGAGCATTGGGAACACAGCGCCAAGGGCCCGTTGAGCGCCACCGACCACGTCCTGCACCTGGACGTCGAAGCGGCGGCGCGCCTGGCGGCGCTGAGCGAAATGTACCCCAAGCGCCGGCCCGAAGAGTTGCTGGGCGAATTGCTCGGCGCGGCGCTGGAGGAGCTTGAGGCGAGCTTTCCGTATGTGAAGGGCCAGCAGGTGATCGCCACCGACGAGGAAGACAATCCGCTCTACGAAGACGTCGGCCCCACCCCTCGCTTTCTGGCGTTGTCACGCCGTTACCTGCGCGACATGAGTGAGCGCAAGGACGGGCCGGCGCATTAGTGATCCGCTGGCCGACTGCGGGCTGCGCTGTGGAGCGCCACAGCCCGCATAACTCTGCGATGGGCCGTGCAGCCGCCTCGAGAACCCCGCATTCAAGGCCCTTTGATGGCCCGAACCACAAACTCCGTCTATACCCATACAGGCACGCGTACTACGCACGCGCTGCAAAGTTCCCCCGAAAACCTACTGACCGATCAGTCAGATAAAAACACGATAAGGCGAGACTTTTTTCTGAACTATTCAAAAAACGCTTCGGTCACAGCCAATAGCCATTACGGCAAAACCCCTAAGCTACGGGCATATCGTGTTCCCCAGGCTGACGGGCCATGCCGATGGATTGTTACGGAATTCGTTGTTCATCAGGAGTGATCCAATGGAGTTGACCACCATGAAGACCCGCACCGAAAAAACCTCCTTCACCCAACTGCGCGGGCTCAAGCTGGCTGCGCTGGCATTGGGCAGCAGCCTGGTTCTGGCCGGCTGCGCAGGCAATCCGCCAACCGAGCAGTACGCCGTAACGCAGTCAGCGGTGAACTCCGCCGTCAGCGCGGGCGGTACCGAGTTCGCGGCGGTGGAAATGAAGGCGGCTCAGGACAAGCTCAAACAAGCTGAAATCGCCATGCATGACAAGAAGTACGACGAGGCCAAGCGCCTGGCCGAACAGGCCGAATGGGACGCTCGCGTCGCCGAGCGCAAAGCCCAGGCGGCCAAGGCCGAAAAAGCGGTGCAGGACGCCAACCAGGGCGTGCAGGACCTGCGTGAGGAAGGCATGCGCAGCGTGCAGTAAGCCGCTCGCCTCACCGACCCATGCATTCGTAATCGATAAAGGATGACCCACTATGCGTAAACACGTGATGATCCCCGCCCTTCTGGCCTTGAGCGTTGGTCTGGCTGCCTGCTCCACGCCGCCTAACCCGAACCTGGAATCCGCCCGGACCAACTTCTCCGCCCTGCAGAGCAACCCGCAGGCGAGCAAGGTCGCGGCGCTGGAAACCAAGGACGCGCAAGACTGGCTGAACAAGGCCGACCAAGCCTACATGAACAAGGAAGACGAGAAGAAAGTCGACCAGCTCGCCTACCTGACCAACCAGCGCGTGGAAGTGGCCAAGCAGACCATCGCCCTGCGTGACGCCGAAAACAACCTGAAAAGCGCTGCCGCCAAACGCGCCCAGGCTCGCCTGGATGCCCGTGATGCGCAAATCAAGCAGTTGCAGAACAGCCTCAACGCCAAGCAGACCGAACGCGGCACCCTGGTGACCTTCGGCGACGTGCTGTTCGACTTCGACAAGGCCAACCTGAAAAGCAGCGCCCTGCCGAACATCACCACCCTGGCGCAGTTCCTCCAGGAAAACCCTGACCGCAAGGTGATCGTCGAGGGCTACACCGATAGCAAGGGCTCTGCCAGCTACAACCAGTCGCTGTCCGAGCGTCGCGCCAACGCGGTTCGCACCGCACTGGTACGTGCCGGCGTAGACCCATCGCGCATCGTGGCCCAGGGCTACGGCAAGGAATTCCCGGTGGCTGACAACTCCAGCAACTCGGGCCGTGCGCAGAACCGTCGCGTGGAGGTCACCATCTCCAACGACAACCAGCCGGTAGCGCCACGCTCGGTAAGCAAAGCCTACTGACAGGCTGAGCAACCCGCAGAATCCCGCCTGTTACAGGGCGGGATTTTTTTTGCCTGCCCCTTGCGCAAATAACTACCACCGCCACCTGCCGGGCCTCTGGATCAATGCCACATTCCCCCTCCACAAGGACTGTGCACCATGCCCACTTCCAACACCGACGCGCGGGTGCGTCAATTCGATACCCTGTTCTCGCCGCTCGAAACCCAGGAGCAACCGGCCTGGCTGCAGCAGGCCAGCCCCGAGCAACGACGCCAGCTGCACCAGTACCAGGTACTGGGCCGGCTGGCCCGACGGCGGGCAACGCAGGCATTCGCGCAGGTTCAGAGCCTGTACACCTACAACCTTCTGGACCTGTCTGCGAAGGACTTCGCCACCGTCACCGCACAGGTGTTCCATCGCGTGCAGCAGCGCAGGAGCCTGGACGAGGTCTACCTGACCTACCTGCAGGCCATGCTCCAGCGCCGTACGCTGCTTGACGCCAAGCAGGATGCCTACCTGGCGACCCTGCGCGAGGAATACAGCATCGCGCACATCCGGGGCCACCTGGGCAGGCAAGGCAGGCAGTTGCTCGAGTGGATCATCGGCGCCTATCCGGACGGTTCGGTGGAGTTCCCGCAACAGGGCCCGTACTTCGGCCCGGATGTAACGGTGTGCGCATCGCTCAGGCTGTTCGACGACCTGCTGGTGCCCGGCATCCTTCTGCTCGGCCCGCCGGTGGACGATGCCCCGTGCGTCGCGTACATGCCGGGCCACACGCAGCACCCGCTGAAGCAGTACCCCTCGCGCACGCACTTTTTTGCCAGCCTGCGCGGCGCGCTGGCGAGCACCGCCTTCCAGCAGTACTTTCTGCGCTTCATCCCCCTGCGTCACCAGCAGCGGGTGGTGAGCAGTTGGCAGGCCAGCGACGCGATGCTGGACCTGCCGATGGACACCAGCGCCCTGGACCAGGGGCTGCGCTGGTTCGTGCAGAAGCACATGATCGAGCGCCTGCTCGACGATGCGCGCCTGCTGATCCCGACCACACCGCAGCAGGCCGACAGCCTGAACACCCTGTGCACCCCGTTCGCCAGCGCCCTCGAAGCGCATCTGCTGATCGGCGCCGGCGCGGGCCTGTGCTGCACCGAGGAAGACGAAGGCCAGGCACCTTCGCAGTGGGTCACACCGCTGCGTGTGATCAAGCCGGCACCCGCCGACTATCGGCGCTGGCTACCCGACCTGAGCAGTTACCGCCTTGACGCCGCCAGCTCCCCGACCGGGCAACCCGATGCCATGGGGCTCTACACCCAGGGCGCGCACAAGGCGATCATGATCAACCAGGCGTTCTACCGGGTGGAGCAGGCCCCCGAGGGCCACTGGCAGATACGCCACCCCACCGACAAGGATGCCTACTGCCCGCCTCTGTACCACAACGGTGCCGGAGCCTGGCACCATCGCCACGAGCAGCCCCAGCGCTGGGAACGCCTGTCGCTGCTGCGTCGCATGGGGCCGCTCGCGGCCGGCTTCGACGATGCGCGCCTGCTGGAGCTGGGTCGCGTCAGCGGGGCTGACAATTCAAGCCTGCGCCAGATGTACCTGCGCGACCGACCCGCGCCCGCGCTGCTGGTGCATGTGCTGCAGCGGGCACGCATTCAGGACCAGGTAGCGCGCAGCATGGCCCTGATCGCCCAGGGGCTGGCGGTACCCGAAATCGATGATGTGCCCCAGCTGCAGGCCTTCTACCGGGCCGTGGCCGTCTATCTGGGCAAGGAACCGGCATCGAGGCGAACCCGTCGCAGCGGCGATTCGACCCCGCCCCCCGGCGACACCGCCACCCCCTGCACCACTGGCTGCAACCCGCCGCCGGCCGACCTGTACGATGCCTGGTCACCTCGGCTCAATCGGGCGATCGCCTTGCACCGCTTCGAACTGGCACAACTGGATACCGATCATGCGGTGCTGGAGCTCCAGCAACGCTATCCGAACCTGCCACTGAGTGTCGCGCAACGACTGCTGGACGAAAACCGCCAGCGCATCTATGCCCCGCTGCAGGCGACCCCGCCGCTGCCCCTGCCTCTGGACGTGGCCGAGCAGGCGCGTGCCCTCGACCATGACGCGCGCCTGAGCAATGCCCTGGAGGGCTTTACCCAGCCGGCCTCGATCAACCAGGACACCTTCATCCTGGCCGTGCGCCTGCTCGAACACCTGGACCACTGGCCGGCCGGTACCGCGCTGCTGTTGCGCAGCGGCGCACGGTTCGGCACCCCGCTTGCAGCGCTGGGCCAGACCGATGTCGATACCACCTCGGTGTACCTGGATGAAGACGAGGGCTGGCACGCAATCAGCGCGACCCAGGTGCTGCTGGCCCAGGACACCAGCGAGTTCGGGTTCTACCGCGCATTGCTGCATGCACTGGGCGAGTCGCGCAGCACCCGCCTGGGCTTCGGACTCAACGAGCCGCAGCGCCTGCACCAGCGCCTGATGGAGATGGCACTGGCGCGCCCCACCCGCGCCCGCCTGCTGCTGGGCCTGCCGGTGCAAAGAAGCTGGTTGACCACCACCGCCAATGCCCCGGCCCAACGCAGTCCCAGCCGTGGCGAGCAGAACATGTTCAATCGCGAACCACTGCATACCCGCCTCGAACGCCTGATCAGCCACCATCGGCTGCCCATTGCGCGCCGCTACGTCAATGCCTACATCGCCCACCTGCTCAGCCAGAACCAGCCCATCGGCGCGCACGTGACGCAGCTGGAACAGGAGCGCCTGCAACTCGATGGCAGCCTGGATCGGTGGGTCGAGCAAAGTGCCGACGCCACGGCCCACGCCGAGCGCACAGAGGTGGCGCAGCAGCTGGTGCGGGCCTGGGAATGCCGCATTCTGCGCCGGCGGGACGAGGTTCGCATCGACAGCCAGCAGGCGTTGCCACCGTTGTCGGTGACGTTGCCGGCAGTGGTGGCGCTGAGGGTCCTGGATACACCGCGCATCGACGGCCTGGCAGCCTTCGTGCAGCACTTTCCGAACCTGCACAGGCTGGAACTGGTCAATCTGCCCCTGACCGAGCTGCCGCAAGATCTGGAGAACCTGCACCGGCTCAGCCACCTGAACCTGTCGCGTACCCGGCTGACCCCGACCCGCCTGGCCGAACTGGGCACCCTGAGCGGCTTGCAGACCCTGATCCTGAACGACATCGACGTGCCCGACTTCAGCTGGACGGCCCAGCACATGACCCGTCTGCTGACCCGCGACTCGCTGCGCATTCTGACCCTGCAGGGCTCGAGCGCGCGCTTCGAACAGGGCGTTTTCGCCGCACTGCAGCAGGCAACGCACCTGCACACCCTGAACCTGGCGCAGAACCTCATCAGCTTGAGCGAACAGGACATCCTCGATCTGGGTGGCCTGCAGCGCCTGGTCAGCCTCGACCTGTCCGCCAACCCGCTTTCACGCATGCCGGACGTGACCCGCCTGCAGGCCCTGGAAGAGCTCGACCTGTCGTACCTGGCCTCGCCCGTCGACCAGTGGCCCACGGGCCTTGAGCGGCTGCCCCGGGTGCACAGCGCCGACCTGCGCGGGCTGGCCATTGCCAGCGTGCCCGAAGGGGCCGGCCTTGTACGCGGCCTGCGCATGGCATACGAGTACCTGCCCGAATCACAGCGCCAGCGGTTCGAGGACGACATGATCGCCACGGGCAACACGCTGCAGGACTCCGATGCATCCAGCGCCGGGAGCTCCGACTCGCAGGGCTCCACCGACGTCGAACCGGCCTCGGTGCGCCACGCCACGGCACTGCGCGACGCACCGCGCCTGTTCGAAGGCATGTCCGCTGACGATCAGGCACGGGCCCGGCAATTGCTCGAAGACAACGGCTCGGCGGTGATCGAGTTCTTCGCCTTGCTGCTGCGCCAGGACCGTCTGCACGCCTTGCCGCCAAGGCACACGGCAATGCGCACGCGAATCCAGGCATTGATCCGGGGGGCTTTCGGCCAGGACCTGCGCAGAACCCTGTATGAGGTGGCACTCGAGGCGGTGAGTTGCATCGACCGCGATGCGGTGGTGTTCTCGCAACTGGAAAACCTGCTGCACGCCGACCTGGCGCTGGCCAGCGTGGGCGATGCTGCAGCCGAGGGCGAACTGATCGACATGGCGATCAGCCATTGGCGCGCACTGCGCCTGCGCGAGCATGTCAGCGCCAACCTGCCGGGCTGGCGCCGCCTGGGGCACCAGATCGACTACAGCGAAATCGAACTGCATTTCAGGATCGCGTTGACCACGCGCCTGGGGCTGCGCGACCAGCCGGCCACCCAGGCCTTCACCGGCTACACCCGCTGGGTTACCCCGGCCATGCTCGATGAAGCCTGCGAGGCCGTGTTGCGCTCCCAGATGAGCCAGTTGCCCGACTACCTCTATGGGCAGGCCTACTGGCAGCGCTACCTGGATTTTGCCGCGTCACCGCAACTGGAGCAGGTCAACCGCTGGCGGGATCGAATCAGCGAATACCTGGACGCCGTCAGCAACGAAGAACTGCCGCCGCCCTTGAGCGAGGATGAACAGGCGCGCCTGCGCGACATCCTGCACCTGAGTGGTCGGCTGGGCCTGCATGAAGCGCTGCCGGACATGCTGTCGCTCAACAGCAGCGAATACCGCGCGGCCTACCAGGCCTTGATGAAACGGGTCGAACAGGCCCGCATGGAACTGACCAGGACCATTCTGCGCGAGCCGCGCCCGGGCCCTTCGTCACGTAGCTGACGCGTGCCCGGTACGCCGCAGGTGTTCACGCGGCGTACCGGGAACCGCTTACTGCTGGACCTGCTGGGGCGTCTCCTGCCCCATGCAGCGCACCGCCTGCTTGCGGTTGTCCACCAGCACGCCGGTCAGGCCCTTCTGTTCGGTGTCGAACAGCACCAGCACGCCATCGATGCACTGCGCCACCTGCGCCGCCGGCTTGAGCGAGATCTTGTAGTCCTCCCCCGGCACCGTCTTGAGCATGGTGTAGTCGGCCAGCAACAGTGCATCCTGGGGCTTGGCGAAATGCAGGTAGCCGTAGTACCAGAGCACGCCCACCGTACCGATGATGCTGCAGATACCGGTAATGATCAGCGGGATGGCGTTGCGTTCTTCACTCATTGCGACTTCTCGTCAGGGTAATTGGGGACTTCGGCCAAGCGCCGCAGCCCGTTGAAATGCTCGGGGTCATCCAGAAAGCGCAGCATCACCTGGCGCCAGGTCTTGTCGGCGAAGGTCTGCACATGCCCGCCACGGGTCAGTTGCAGAACCCGCGGTGGCGGCGCGGCGCGGTACAGCGCCAGGCCGTTGGCCAACGGCACGATCGGGTCGTCGATGCTGTGGAAGAACAGCTTGGGCGGTGTGCTCAGCTGGTCGATCGACCCGATGGCGCTGTCGCCATCGGGTACCAGCCACGACAACGGCACCTGGAACGGCCAGGTCAGCCAGGAAGTGCTCAGGGCAAACTGGCCCACCTTGCGGTAGCTGGCCGGCACCCCGTCGAACACCAGGGCCTTGAAGCGCTGGCGCTGCTCGGGATGCTGCGCCAGGTAGTGAATGCCCATCGCCCCGCCCAGGCTCTGCCCCAGCAGCACCAGCGGCTTGCCCTGCACTTCGGGAGCCTGCTGCAACCAGTCCAGCGCCGCGGCGATGTCCTGGTACACCGCCGGCAGGGTCGGTTCGCCCTGGGACACCCCGTACCCCCGGTAGTCCACCAGCAGCACCTGGTAGCCCTGCTCGGGCAGCCACCAGCTGGCGCCCAGATGCCAGGCCAGGTTGCCGCCATTGCCATGCAGGTGCAGTACCGTGCCCTTGACCGGCACCCCGGCCTTGGCCGGCAACCACCAGCCGTGCAGGCGCGTGCCGTCCTCGGTGGTCAGGCTCACGTCGCGGTAGGCCAGCCCGGCCTTCTCGGGCGTGAACGGCAGGCCACGCTCGGGGTAGAACAACAGCGAACTGCAGCCGGCCAGGCTCAGCAGCGCGGCCAGCAGCCCGACCCGCCAGTGCTCAGAGAATGTTCGAATAATCGGCTTCAATCCGGTCCAGGCTCAGATGGTTGAGGAAGTTGGAAAAACACATCCAGGCCGACAGCGCGTTCAGGTCGCGGAACTGCTCGGGCAGGTACTTGGGTGGCTCCACCAGGCCTTCATCGACCAGTTGGCGCAGGGTGCGCATGTCTTCCAGGGTGGTCTTGCCGCAGAACAGCAACGGAATCTGCTCCAGCTTGCCCTTGCGCACGGCCAACTGAATGTAGTTGTAAACCATGATGAAGCCCTTGAGGTAGGACAAGTCCTTGGTGAATGGCAGGCCATTGGGCAGCGAGCCGCGGAACACGCGGCTGGCATTGCCATAGCTTTCGGCCATTTCAAACCCCTGGGCACGGAAGAACTCGTACACCTGCATGAAGTCCGCCCCCTCCTCGACCATGTGGATGGCGCGGGTGCGGTTGGTGAGCTTGCGCAGGCGGCTGGGGTAGGAGGCAAAGGCGATCACTTCCATCAGGATCGCCAGGCCTTCCTGGGTCACCGTCGACGAGGGCGGGCCCTTGGCCAGGAAGGTGCAGATCGGCTGGTTGAGGCCGTTGAGCGTGGTGCCCACGTGCACCAGCCCTTCATGCACCTCCAGCGCGCGCACGTCGCGGCTGTTGAACATCGCGTCGCTGCGGATCTTGATGTAGTCGGCGCCCGCCGCCGCGTCGGCGACGATACCGTCGGACTCGAACACGCGGATGGTTTCCTCGGCCTCGCCGAACACCTTGTTCAGGCGGCCCTGGAGCAGCTCCACGGCCTGCTTGGCGGTGAGGTCCTTGGGTTCGTCCTTGAGGTCGCCGCGCCCGTCGATGTTGTTCAGGTAGTCCGAGAGCATCAGGCCCAGGTCGGCCAGGGTCGGGTCGCCGGCATGGAAGGCGTCGGAGGCGGCGCCGTAAAGCTCCTGGGAAATCAGGCCGAAGTCTTCGGTGCCGCGCGCCTCGAGCATGCGCACCACCATGCGGTATTCCTTGCACATGCGCCGCATGATCTGCCCGACCGGGTTGAACTGGCCGAGCTGGCGGGTGATGTCGCGCTCGATGTTCTGGAACTCGAGCTTCACCGCGCTGGAGTCGAACGACAAGGGCCTGCCCTGATAGTAGGCGCGGTCCACGGCCGGCATTTCCCGGCCCTTGGCCTTGAGGAAACCCTGGCGAATGCTGTCGTCCCATTTCACCGCATCGAGTACGCGAATGGGGGTTTGCGCCAGGACAATGCGATCAGACAGGGTGCGTATCGTCTGCTGGTACTCGTCCACCCGAAACTCCTTGTGTTGGCCAGCCTACTTGCCGGCCCGCTGAAAACGTGCGACTTCGATGAACAGGTCGGAGTTGGCCGGGTCGTCCAGGTAGGCCAGCACCCGCGCCGCCGGGCTGTCGATGAGCACGCCCTGGCCGTTTTCCTCCGGTACCTCGATGGCGCGACCGCTCAGTTCCTTGTTCTTCAGGGCCTGGTTGATCTGCTCGACATCCAGGTTGTAGATCACCAGTTGCTTGTTGTCGATCACCTCGAAGCCGCCGATCAGGAAGTTGCCCCCCAGGCGCTTGGGCACGGCGGCCGAGAGGTACCAGCGGTTGCCATGGCGGGCCACGGTGAAGGCGTAGGTTTCAGGCTTCTTGCCCTTGGCGGTGGCCACCGCCTTGTAGGCGTTGTCGCCCCTGCGGCTGATCTGCAACGTCAGCGGCTCGCCCCAGGCGTCCTTGCTGGTCCATTTGCCGAGCAGGGCCTTGGGCGCCGGCTGGTTGGTCGGGATCGGCTCGTTGAACGTCACCAGGCAACCACTCAACAGCACAAACGACAGGGCCAACAGCACACGCCAGGCTTTCATCCGATACTCCTTGAATTAGGTAGAGCCTCAGGCCGATGCCAGCACCAGATGCAGGTATCGGGTAAGGATAGCGAGCATCTGCGCTTCGGCCTGGGGTTGTGCAGCATCGAGCAGGCCCTGATATTCCATCTGCTCGATGATGGCCGTCAACACTATGGCATCTTGCTGTGGCTGGCGCGAACCCACCACCTGCAACAGCTGGCAGGTGCCGCGCAGCAGGATCTGCGCATGCAGGCGCACCAGTTCGGCCAGCCGCGGGCACAGCAGCGCTTCCTGGCGAAACGCCTGCTCGGCCATCAGAAAGTCGCGGCGGTTGTGCAACTGGCGCTGCACGTACTCGGCGCCCATCTTCGCCACTTCGTCGGCCAGCTGCGCGCGGGCGCCGGGGCTGCCGTCGCCCTTGGCGATCAGCTGGCGCAACAGCACCTCGGTGTTTTCCCACAGCTTGGCCATGTAGGCCGCGCTGCGTTCGACATACTGGGCGAAGGTGTCGGTGAGCAGGTCTTCGATGTCCTTGAAATAATAGGTGGTGGCCGACAGCGGCACACCGGCCTCGGCGGCCACCGCACGGTGGCGCACGCCGCGCACGCCATCGCGCACGATGATGCGCATGGCCGCGTCGAGGATCTGCTGACGGCGCTGCTCGCTGCCCTGGCGGCTGGCCTTGCGCCCCTGGTACTGAACACTTTCGGCTACCGCTGTGGCCACGCCAGCAGCACCTTGTTGAGCCATTGCAGTCGTCACTGGGGTCTACCTCGTTGAATGCTGACTGATCGATCAGCTTGTCGCAGACATGAAAAAGCCGCCCCTAGAGGCGGCTTGTTCAAGACACTCAGGCCTGCGGGCGCATGTGCGGGAACAGGATCACGTCGCGGATCGACGGCGAGTTGGTCAGCAGCATCACCAGGCGGTCGATACCGATGCCCTCACCGGCAGTGGGCGGCATGCCGTACTCCAGGGCGCGCACGAAGTCGGCATCGTAGTGCATGGCCTCGTCGTCGCCGGCGTCCTTGTCGGCCACCTGGGCCATGAAGCGCTCGGCCTGGTCCTCGGCATCGTTGAGCTCGGAGTAGGCGTTGGCGATCTCGCGGCCGCCGATGAACAGTTCGAAGCGGTCGGTGACGTTCGGGTTCTGGTCATTGCGACGGGCCAGCGGCGACACTTCGAACGGGTACTGGGTGATGAAGTGCGGCTGCTCCAGCTTGTGCTCGACCAGCTCTTCGAAAATCATCACCTGCAGCTTGCCCAGGCCTTCGAAGCCCAGCACCTTGGCGCCGGCCTGCTTGGCGATGGCACGGGCCTTGTCGATGTCGTTGAGGTCGTCGGCGGTCAGCTCGGGGTTGTACTTGAGGATCGAGTCGAACACCGACAGGCGCACGAACGGCTCGCCGAAGTGGAACACCTTGTCGCCGTACGGCACGTCGGTGCTGCCCAGCACCAGCTGCGCCAGCTCGCGGAACAGCTCTTCGGTGAGGTCCATGTTGTCTTCGTAGTCGGCGTAGGCCTGGTAGAACTCGAGCATGGTGAACTCGGGGTTGTGCCGGGTCGAGACGCCTTCGTTACGGAAGTTGCGGTTGATCTCGAAGACCTTCTCGAAACCACCGACCACCAGACGCTTGAGGTACAGCTCCGGCGCGATGCGCAGGAACATCGGCATGTCCAGCGCGTTGTGGTGGGTTTCGAACGGCTTGGCCGCAGCGCCACCGGGGATGGTCTGCAGCATCGGCGTTTCCACTTCCAGGAAGTCGCGCTGGATGAGGAAGTTGCGAATATGGTTGATGACCTGCGAGCGCACACGGAAGGTGTGGCGGGTTTCCTCGTTGACCATCAGGTCGACGTAGCGCTGGCGATAGCGCTGCTCGGTGTCGGTCAGGCCGTGGTGCTTGTCCGGCAGCGGGCGCAGCGACTTGGTCAGCAGGCGCACGTTGGTCATCTCGACGTACAGGTCGCCCTTGCCCGAACGGGCCAGGGTGCCTTCGGCGCTGATGATGTCGCCCAGGTCCCAGGTTTTGACCGCTGCCAGGGTTTCCTCGGGCAGGGTCTTGCGGTTGACGTAGACCTGGATGCGCCCGGTCATGTCCTGGATCACCATGAACGAGCCACGGTTGAGCATGATGCGACCGGCAACCTTGACCGGGATCGCTGCAGCTTCCAGCTCTTCCTTGGTCTTGTCGACATACTGTTTCTGCAGGTCGTTGCAGTAGCTGTCACGGCGGAAGTCGTTGGGGAAGGCGTTGCCCTTGGCGCGCTCTGCGGCAAGCTTTTCCTTGCGCAGGGCAATCAGGGTGTTTTCTTCCTGTTGCAGGTCTTGCGGGTCGAGTTTGAGGTCGCTCATGTGGTCACATTTTCCATCAGGGGTTCATTGCCCCCGCCCGCAGGCGAGGGTCTTGTAGCGGGTCGCGAAACTTACAGCCCCTGCTTGAGGCTGGCTTCCAGGTACTCGTCGATATCGCCGTCGAGCACCTTGTCGCAGTCGCTGCGTTCGACGTTGGTGCGCAGATCCTTGATCCGCGAGGCGTCGAGCACGTACGAACGGATCTGGTGACCCCAGCCGATGTCCGACTTGCTGTCTTCCAGGGCCTGCGACGCGGCGTTGCGCTTCTGCATCTCCAGCTCGTACAACTTGGCCCGCAGCATCTTCATGGCGGTGTCCTTGTTGGCGTGCTGGGAACGTTCGTTCTGGCAGCTGACCACGGTGTTGGTCGGCACGTGGGTGATACGCACCGCCGAGTCGGTGGTGTTCACGTGCTGGCCGCCGGCACCCGAGGAGCGGTAGGTGTCGATACGCAGGTCGGACGGGTTGATCTCGATTTCGACCTTGTCGTCGATCTCGGGGGACACGAACACCGCCGAGAACGAAGTATGGCGGCGTGCGCCGGAGTCGAACGGGCTCTTGCGCACCAGACGGTGCACACCGATCTCGGTGCGCAGCCAGCCAAAGGCGTACTCGCCCTTGATGTGCACGGTGGCGCCCTTGATGCCGGCCACGTCGCCTTCGGACAGTTCCATGATGGTGGCGTCGAAACCACGCTTGGACGCCCAGCGCAGGTACATGCGCAGCAGGATGTTGGCCCAGTCCTGGGCCTCGGTGCCGCCGGAACCGGCCTGGATGTCCAGGTAGGCGTTGTTCATGTCCATCTCGCCGCTGAACATGCGACGGAATTCGAGCTGGGCCAGGGAGTCTTCCAGGCCCTGGAGCACTTCGACGACGTCATTGACGGCGCCTTCGTCGTTC
Organism: Pseudomonas sp. VE 267-6A; assembly: GCF_024126555.1. Lineage (NCBI taxonomy): Bacteria > Pseudomonadati > Pseudomonadota > Gammaproteobacteria > Pseudomonadales > Pseudomonadaceae > Pseudomonas > Pseudomonas sp. VE 267-6A. The sequence continues at coordinate 134,592 of NZ_JAMYBY010000010.1, read as the reverse complement.
TCCTCGACAGCCATGTCGAGCAGCTCGCGGGCGTCGACCAGGCCGCCGGACAGTTCGTCCAGGGTGTCGACGATCTGCGCCAGCATGGCGCGTTCGCGGCCCAGTTCCTGGGCGTACTCGGGCTTGTTCCAGACGTTCGGGTCTTCGAGCTCGCGGTTGACTTCGATCAGGCGGTCATGCTTGTGATCGTAGTCAAAGATACCCCCGAATGGATTCGGAGCGCTCGGTCAGGTCCTTGATGGTGTTCAGGATCGGTTGGATTTCCATGGGCGGGCAGCTCTCGTGCGTATTCTGTGAAAAGCCGGAGAGTATAAACGAGTCTGCAGGTGCGCGGCAGCCCGTCGGGCGGCCTTTGGAGAAGCCGGCGCCTGATCGCGGATCAGCCGCCCCCACAAGGGCAGCACGATGCCCGTGGGAGCGGGCTTGACCCGCGATGGCGGTCTGTCAGGCCACCCCGACCTGGTTGCGCCCGCCATTCTTGGCCTGGTACAGGCCCTTGTCCGCCGCCGAGATCAACTGTCGGCAATGGCTGCCGACTGCCGGCGTGTGGGTGGCCAGGCCGATGCTGATGGTCAGCACGCTGCCCGCCTGCGGCATGTTGTGCTCGATGGCCAGGCCCACCACGGTCTGGCGCAGCTTCTCGGCCACCAGCCGCGCCCCGCCCGGCGAAGTGTTGGGCAGCACCAGGGCGAATTCCTCGCCACCGTAGCGTGCCGGCAGGTCGCTGGGGCGGCTGCACGAGGCACGAATCGCCTCGGCCACCTGGCGCAGCGCCTCGTCCCCGGCCAGGTGGCCGAACGAGTCGTTGAAGGCCTTGAAATAGTCGACGTCGATCATCAGCAACGACAGCTGCGACTGGTCACGCATGGCTCGGCGCCATTCCAGTTCCAGGTACTCGTCGAAATGCCGGCGGTTGGACAGCCCCGTCAGGCCGTCGGAGTTCATCAGCCGTTGCAGCACCAGGTTGGTGTCCAGCAACTGCTGCTGGCTGACCCGCAGCGCCCGGTAGGCTTCGTCACGCTGCAGCAGGGTGAGGTAGGAGCGCGAGTGGTACAGGATGCGCGCGACCAGCTCGATGTTGTCGGGCAGCTTGACCAGGTAGTCGTTGGCCCCGGCGGCGAACGCGGCGCTCTTGACCAGCGCGTCTTCCTTGGACGACAGCACGATGATCGGGATGTCCTGGGTGGCCGGGTTGCTGCGGTACTCGCGCACCAGGCTCAGGCCATCGAGGCCGGGCATGACCAGGTCCTGCAGGATCACCGTGGGCTTGATACGGATCGCCTGCGCGACTGCCTGATGCGGGTCGGCGCAGAAGTGAAAGTCGATGTTGGCCTCGTTGGCCAGGCCGCGACGCACGGCTTCGCCGATCATCGCCTGGTCGTCGACCAGCAGCACCATCGCCGAGTTTTCATTGGTGGTCGGGAACCCCACGAGCGGTAGATCATTCATGCGCGCCCTGCTCCCTGGCGAACGACCGGTTTGGTTCATTACACATCGTCATTTCGAAAAAATCTCCATCAGGCGCGGCGCAATGCGCTCCAGCGCACGTATCTCGACGGCGGCATCGATGGCCGCAGCCGCCTTGGGCATGCCGTAGACCGCACTGCTCTGCTGGTCCTGGGCGATGGTCAGAAAGCCCTGCTCGCGCATCAGCTTGAGCCCCTGTGCGCCATCGCGGCCCATGCCGGTCAGCAGTACGCCCACCGCATCGCCCTGCCAGAAGCGCGCCACGCTCTCGAAGAACACATCGATCGAAGGGCGGTAGATCGCGTTGACCGGTTCGGCGGTGTAGGCCAGGGTGCCGTCCTTCAACAGGCGGATATGGTGGTTGGTGCCGGCCAGCAGCACCTGCCCGGGCTGGGGTGCTTCGCCCTCGCGGGCCAGGCGTACCGGCAGGCCGGAGGCGCTGCTCAGCCACTCGGCCATGCCGGCGGCGAACACCTGGTCGACGTGCTGGACCAGCACGATGGCCGCGTTGAAATCCTGCTCCAGGCTCTTGAGCAGCACCTCAAGCGCCGCCGGGCCACCGGCCGAGGAACCGATCGCCACCAGGCGCTGACGTTGTGCGCCCTGGCGCTGAGGGGCTGCCACTGCCCGCACACGGTTGCTGCCGTGCTGGCCGATCAGCCAGCTGATATTGAGGATCTTGCGCAACAGCGGCGCGGCCGCCTCACGCGGGTTGCCGGCGCCTACCGCCGGGGTGTCGACCACGTCCAGGGCGCCGTGGCCCATGGCCTCGAACACGCGGTGCACGTTCTGCTGGCGGTCGACCGTGACGATCACGATGGCGCAAGGAGTCCGGGCCATGATCTGGCGCGTGGCCTCCACGCCGTCCATGACGGGCATGATCAGGTCCATCAGGATCAGGTCGGGGGTGTGCTCGGCGCAGCGCTGCACCGCCTCGGCGCCATTGCCGGCCACCCAGATCACCTCGTGCTGCGGCTCGAACGCCAATGCCCGGCGCAGGGCCTCCACGGCCAGGGGCATGTCGTTGACGATGGCGATCTTCATCCCTGGGCTCCCCCGATAAGCTCCACCACGGCTTCCAGCAAGGCATCATCATGAAAACTGGCCTTGGCCAAATAGTAGTCGGCCCCGGCGTCCAGTCCACGACGACGATCTTCCTCGCGGTCCTTGTACGACACCACCATCACCGGCAACGACTGCAACCGGCTGTCGCGACGCAGCAGGGTGACCAGTTCGATGCCGTCCATGCGCGGCATGTCGATGTCGGTGATCAGCAGGTCGAAATCCTCGCTGCGCAAGGCGTTCCAGCCGTCCATGCCGTCCACCGCGACGGCCACTTCGTAACCGCGGTTGGTCAGCAGCTTGCGCTGCAACTCGCGCACGGTCAACGAGTCATCCACCACCAGCACGCGCTTGCGCGTCGCTTCGCGGGCGGCGCGCTGGCCGCGCTCGATACGTTCCAGGCGGCCGGTGCTGAGCAGCTTCTCGACCGAGCGCAGCAGGTCCTCGACGTCCACGATCAGCACCACCGAGCCGTCATCGAGCAGGGCCCCGGCCGAGATGTCCTGCACCTTGCCCAGCCGCGCGTCCAGCGGCATCACCACCAGCACGCGCTCGCCGATCAGACGCTCGACGGCCACGCCATACAGGGTGTCGCGCTCACGGATGACCACCACCTTGATGGCCTGTTCCGCCGCCTGGCTGGGCGGCCGGTTGAGCAACTGGGAGGCGGCCACCAGGCCGATGTGCCGGCCTTCATGCCAGAAATGCTGGCGCCCCTCGATCTGCACGATGGCCTCGGCGGGCAGGTCCAGGGTGCGTTCGATATGCGCCAGCGGGAAGGCGTAGGCCTCGCCCCCCACCTCGACCACCAGGCTGCGCACCACCGACAGGGTCAGCGGCACCTCCAGGTGAAAGCGGCTGCCCTGCCCGCTGTGCTGGCTGAGGTCGATGAAGCCGCGCAACTGGCGCACGCTGTGCTGCACCGCATCGAGCCCTACGCCGCGCCCGGAAACCTCGGTGACCTTGTCGCGCAGGCTGAACCCCGGCAGGAACAGGAACGTCAGCAGTTCGGCTTCGCTCATCTGCGCCACGGTGTCGGCCGGCGACAACTGGCGCTCGACGATGCTGTGGCGCAGGCGTTGCAGGTCGACGCCGCCACCGTCATCGCTCAGTTCCAGCACCAGCAGGCCGGCCTGGTGCGAGGCGCGCAGGCGGATCAGGCCCTCGGCCGGCTTGCCTGCCAGCAGGCGTTGCTCGGGCAGTTCGATACCGTGGTCCACGGCGTTGCGCAGAAGGTGGGTGAGCGGCGCCTCGAGTTTTTCCAGCACGTCACGGTCGACCTGGGTCTTTTCGCCCTCGATCTCCAGACGCACCTGCTTGCCCAGCGACCGCCCCAGGTCGCGAACCATGCGGCTCTGCCCGTTGAGCACGTCGGCGAACGGGCGCATGCGGCAGGCCAGCGCGGTGTCGTACAGCAGTTGCGCGCGCTGGCTGGCCTGCCAGCCGAACTCGTCCAGGTCGGCGGCCTGCTGCTGCAGCATCTCGCGGGTTTCGCCGAGCAGGCGCTGGGCCTGCGCCAGCGCTTCCTGCACCTCCGGTCGCTGGCCGCCGGTGTCCAGCTCGGCCTTGAGCGTATCGAGGGCGCGAATGCTCTGGCCGTGCATGCGCTTGAGGCGCTGCAGGGTGGCCAGGTAGGGCTTCAGGCGCTGGGTTTCGACCAGCGACTTGCTGGACAGGTCGAGCAGGCTGTTCAGGCGCTCGGCCGTGACCCGCAGCACCCGCTCGCCGCCTTCGCTGCGCTTGCCCGGCGCAAGGGCCACGGGCTCGGCAGGCGCCTCCGGTTGCGCGAGCGCCTCAGGCTCGGGCGCCGGGGGCACCGGCTGCGGCGCAGCCGGTGCGGGTTCAGGATTCTGCGTCGGCTCGGGCGCGTCGCCGGTTGCCGGCCCCGTCGCCATCAGCGCACTGGCCGGATCGAGCAGCACGGCCATCTGCACCACGAAGGCCTGGACCGCCGCCTCGGTGGCCGTACCGCCCAGGGTGGCGATGCGCATCAGCAGGTCGGTGCCCTGCAGCAGCGCATCGATGTGCTCGGGGCGCAGGCGCAGGCGGCCTTCCTGGGCCTCGACCAGGCAGTCTTCCATCACGTGGGCGACGCTGACCCCGGCGTCGATCCCCACGATGCGCGCCGCGCCCTTGAGCGAGTGGGCGGCGCGCATGCAGGCCTCGAGCTGGTCACCCTGGGTAGGGTTGCGTTCCAGGGCCAGCAGGCCGGCGCTGAGCACCTGGGTCTGCGCCTCGGCCTCCAGGCTGAACAGCTCGAGCAGCGAAGCGTCGCGCATTTGCTCTGGGGTCATGACAGGCTCCGGTTCACGGCAGACAACAGCTGTTCTTCATCCAGCACCCGCACGCTGCGACCGCGCCACTGCAATACCGCTTCGGTGAAGCGTGCATCGGTGGCGGTGTCGCTGGCCGGCTGCCCGGGGTCGAGGGCATGGATGCCGTCCACTTCGTCCACCGGCAGCACCACGGCGCCGCCGCTGGCACCCAGGATCAGCATGCGCGGCATGACCCGCGCCGACACCGCCACCGGGCTGCCGGGCTCGAGCCCCAGCAGGTCGCCCAGCGACAGGCACGGCACCAGCGCACCGCGCACATTGGCCACCCCCTGCAGCACCCGCGAGCGCTGGTGCGGCAAGGAGTGCACCGGCTGCAGCGGCGCCACCTCGACCAGGCAGCGGGTCGCCAGGGCCAGCCATTCCTCGCCCAGGCGAAACAGCAACAGCGAGCGCCCGACACTCACCGGTGCCTGCACATGCGTCTGCGCATGGGCGTCCTGGGCCAGCGCATAGCGGTCCAGCAGGCGCGTGGCCGCTGCCGCGTACACCTGGCAGTTGCGACAGTGAATATGCTCGGCCAGCAACGGGCAGCTCTTGTCGCCGTGCACACCGATACGGTTCCAGCAATCGTCGATGGCCTCGACCGTGGCGGCCATCACGCCCAGCTCTGCCTGGCCGCTCATCGTTCAGGCTCCCGCTCGCTGCGCTCTCGGCGCGCCGCACGCTCCTGCAGGCGCCGGGCGCCCACCTCATCGCCCTGGGACGCCAGCAGCGCCGCCAGGTGCGCCAGGGCCTCGGGGTGCTGGGGTTGCAGGTACAGCACCTTGCGGTAGTGGCTCACGGCCTGGGCCGCATCGCCGGCGGTATCGCTGAGCAGGCCCAGCCAGTAATACACCTGCGCATCCGGTGCATGCTGCTGCAGGTAGCGTTCGCAGGCCGCGCGTGCCTCGTCGCTGCGGCCCTCGTTGGCCAGCGTGGCGATCTGCGCCAGCAGCTGTTCGGCGCCAGGCTTGCCGGCGGCTGGGGGCGCAACCCGGGCAGGCTGCGGTGCCGGGGCTGGCGCACGGCGCGCCAACGGCGCAGGCGCCCGCCGTGGACTGGGTGCAGGCATCGGGGGCGGCGGCGAAAGCACTGGGGGCGGCTCCTGCGGGATATGCCGTACATAGGCGAACGACTGCGCGATACCCAGCGGGCGCATGCCCATGCGTGCCAGCAGGCTGCCTTCGGCCGGGCCGATGAACAGTACGCCGTCTTCATGGGTGAGGCTTTTCAGTACGTCGAACACCCGTTGCTGGGTGGGTACATCGAAATAGATCAGCAGGTTGCGGCAGAAGACGAAGTCGTAGCTGCCCCTGCGGGTGCGCAGCGCCGGGTCGAGCACGTTGCCCACCTGCAGCTCGACCTGCTGGCGAACCCGCTCGTCGAGGCGATGGCCCTGCTCCACCTCGCTGAAGTGGCGCTGGCGGAAGGCGATGTCACTGCCGCGAAAGGAGTTGCGGCCATACACCGCCTGTTCGGCGCGGGCGATCGAGTTGGGGCTGATATCGATGCCGTCGACGCGAAACCCGGGGCCGGCGATACCGGCATCGAGCAGGGCCATGGCAATCGAATAGGGCTCTTCACCGGTCGAACACGGCAGGCTGAGCACCCGCAGCGGCCGGGTGCCATTGAGCTCGGCCAGGCGCCTGAGGGCAAGCCCGGCCAGCGCGCTGAACGACTCGGGATAACGGAAGAACCAGGTTTCAGGCACGATCACCGCTTCGATCAGCGCCTGCTGCTCCGGGGTCGACTGCTGCAGGCGCACCCAGTAGTCGTCCAGGTCGCGGGCCTGCAGGGCAGCACAGCGCTGGCGCAGGGCCCGCTCGACCATCGGCGCGCCAACCGAGGCGACATCCAGGCCGATACGCTCTTGCAAGAATCGAAAGAACCGCTGCTCGTCGCTCATGGCTGCACCTCCACGGGCGGGTACAGCAAGGCGCGGGCCTGGTCGGTCAGCAGGTCCTGTACGCTGATGCGTTGCATCAGGCCCTGGGCATCTTCGCGCACCGGCCCCAGGTAGGGGGCCTGGTGGTTGTCGACGCCATAGGGGCGAAACTCGTCGGGGTGGCAACGCAGGGTGTCGCTGGCCTGCTGCAGGATCAGGCCCAGCAACTGCGGCTCGGCCTGCGCCTGGCCCCGGTAGTGCACCAGCACCAGCCGGGTGCTGGTACGCAGCGGCGCCGGGGTGCCGAACCCCAGGTCGCCCACGTCGATCACCGGTACCAGCGCACCGCGATGCGCCAGCACCCCCGCCACCCAGCGCGGGGTGTGGGCGATGGGCTTGAGTGGCAGGCGCGGCAGCACCTCCACTACCTCATGGGTGTCCAGGGCAAAGCGCTGCTCGCCGATACGAAATACCAGGAACAGGCGCCCTGGCGTAGGCACCGAAGTGTCGCGGCGTGACTGAAGGTCGCTCATCGGGGCTTCAGACTTTGAACCGCGACACACCACCACGAAGGCCGACCGCTACCTGGCTCAGCTCGTCGATGGCGAAACTGGCCTGGCGCAGCGACTCCACGGTCTGGCTGCTGGCATCGCCCAACTGCGCCAGTGCATGGTTGATCTGCTCGGCACCGGTGGCCTGGGCCTGCATGCCTTCGTTGACCATCAGCACCCGTGGCGCCAGCGCCTGCACCTGGTGGATGATCTGGGTCAGTTGCTCGCCCACCTGCTGCACCTCGGCCATGCCGCGACGCACTTCCTCGGAAAACTTGTCCATGCCCATCACCCCGGCCGACACCGCCGACTGGATCTCGCGCACCATCTGTTCGATATCGTAGGTGGCCACGGCGGTCTGGTCGGCCAGGCGGCGCACCTCGGTGGCCACCACGGCAAAGCCGCGGCCATATTCGCCGGCCTTCTCGGCCTCGATGGCGGCGTTGAGCGACAGCAGGTTGGTCTGGTCGGCGACCTTGACGATGGTGACCACCACCTGGTTGATGTTGCCGGCCTTCTCGTTGAGGATCGCCAGCTTGTTGTTGACCAGGTCGGCCGCGCCCATCACCTGGTGCATGGTCTCTTCCATGCGCGCCAGGCCCTGCTGGCCGGAGCCGGCCAGTACCGAAGCCTGGTCGGCGGCGCTGGTGACCTCGGTCATGGTGCGCACCAGGTCCCGGGAGGTGGCGGCGATTTCCCGCGAGGTGGCACCGATTTCGGTGGTGGTGGCGGCCGTTTCGGTGGCGGTGGCCTGCTGCTGCTTGGAGGTGGCGGCAATCTCGGTCACCGAGGTGGTGACCTGCACCGACGAGCGCTGGGCCTGGGACACCAGCGTGGTCAGCTCGCTCATCATTTCGTTGAAGCCGGTTTCCACCGCGCCGAATTCATCCTTGCGGTCCAGGCTCAGGCGCACGCTGAGGTCACCGCCGCGCAGCTTGTCCAGCGCCCGCACGATCAGTTGCATGGGGCCGGTGATGGCGCGCATCAGCATCAGGCCGCAGATGCCGGCTGCAATGATCGCCAGCACCAGCGAGATCATCATGCTGACCTTGGCCGTGGTCACCGCGCTGACGATGGCACCGGTGGCCTGCTCGGCCGACACCCGGTTGCCTTCGATCACCGTGTTCAGGTGCTTGCGGCCCTCGTTCCAGGCCGGGGTCATGCTGTCCTGCAGCAGGCGCTGGGCCTCGGCGTAGTTCTTCTGCCGGTAGGCCTCCAGCACGCTGTCGAGCAGCTTCAGGTAGCCCTGCTCCAGGCGCACGAACTCCTCGTAGCTGGACTGGTCTTCGGAGGACTGGATGGTCTTCTGGTAATCGGCCATGTTCTGCTTGAGGCGATCCTCGAAGCTCTTGTACAGCTCGGCGTCGGCATTGGTCAGCTCGCGGTGGTTGCTCAGGCCGAGCAACTGCTGGGTGTTGACGTAGCTGTCGACCCAGGCGCTGCGGATCATCGAGCTGTAGTACACGCCAGGGATGCTGTCCGAACGCACCGCCTCCTCACTGGACTCGATCGCCACCAGGCGCGAGTAGGCAGCGACCACCATCAACAGCATGATGGCAATGATCATGGCGAAGCTCGCCAGGATGCGTTGGCGCAATGTCCAGTTCTTCACAGTCAGCCCTCAAGGATTCTACGCGAGCAGAAAAATGCGCAGATTATAGCCCACGCACCTTATCTGCACGCGCTCTGGATCAAGACGGCTCGGGCAAAATGGCCTGCGCGATGGCCATATGCCCGCATTTGCTGACTCAGGCCTGGCGAACCTGTTTTTCCAGCTCGGCCTTGAGGGCCGGGTCGAGCTTGAGCTGCTTGGCCAGCTCGTCGAGGTAGGCGCGCTCCATGAAGTGTTCCTCGTCCACCAGCATGACGCTGGCGATGTACATCTCGGCCGCCATTTCCGGCGTTGTGGCAGCGCGGGCGACGTCGGCCGGGTCCAGCGGTCGGTTGAGTTCGGCATGCAGCCACTGTTGCAGCTCGTGGTCGTTGTCGAGCTTGACGAACTCGCCTTCGATCAGCGCCTTCTCGCGCTCGTCGACATGCCCGTCGGCCTTGGCCGCAGCCACCAGCGCCTTGAGGATGGCCTGGCTGTGCAATTCGACCTGGGCGGCAGGCAGGCGATCGAGGGTCTGCGGTTCGCGCTGCGGCGCACTGCCCTGCTGGGCCTGCCAGTTGCCGTAGGCCTTGTAGGCCAGCACACCGAGGGCGGCCAGGCCACCATAGGTGAGCGCCTTGCCCCCCAGACTGCGCGCCTTCTTGTTGCCCAGCAGCAAGCCCATCGCGCCCGCCGCCAGCGCACCACCGCCGGCACCGGAGAGCAGCCCGCCCAGGCCACCGCCACCGGCGCCGCCGAGCAACCCACCCAGCCCGCCACTGCCCCCTGGCTTGGCGCTGGCACCTTTGCCGGCCTGGTTCTGCAGCAGCTCCTGGCCGGACTTTAGCAACTGGTCGAGCAAACCTCGGGTGTTCATCTGAACGTCCTCAACAAGGAAATGAAACGCCAGAGTAAAGCCTGACCTGCGTCGTCACGCTGCGCATTTGCTTCTGGATGTTGCATTCGCGGGAACGCACTACGCTAGTAGGGAATGCACCGCTGCAGCACCGTCATCACTGCCCCTGCACAATTCCAATAAAAGAGGGAACATCATGCTTGTGCACACCACCGCATTGCTTGGCGCCCTGGGCGCCGGGATCCTCGCCAGCGCCAGCCTGCAGGCCGCCGAGCCGCTCAAGGCCGTGGGTGCAGGCGAAGGGCAACTGGACATCGTGGCCTGGCCCGGCTACATCGAGCGCGGCGAGAGCGACAAGGCCTACGACTGGGTCAGCGGTTTCGAGCAGGACACCGGCTGCAAGGTGAGCGTCAAGACTGCCGCCACCTCCGACGAGATGGTCAGCCTGATGACCAAGGGCGGCTACGACCTGGTGACCGCATCGGGCGATGCCTCGCTGCGCCTGATTGCCGGCAAGCGTGTGCAGGCGATCAACACCGACCTGATCCCCAACTGGAAGCACCTCGACCCGCGCCTGAAGGACGGCCCCTGGTACGTGGTCGACGCCAAGGTCTACGGCACGCCGTACCAGTGGGGGCCGAACGTGCTGCTGTACAACACCGAGGTGTTCAAGCAGGCGCCCACCAGCTGGGGCGTGGTGTTCGAGCCGCAGGACCTGCCGGACGGCAAGCCGAACAAGGGCCGTGTGCAGGCCTATGACGGGCCGATCTACATCGCCGATGCGGCGCTGTACCTGAAGACGGCCAAGCCGGAACTGGGCATCGACAACCCCTACGAGCTCAACGAAACCCAGTACAAGGCGGTGCTCGACCTGTTGCGCCAGCAACGCCCCCTGATTCACCGCTACTGGCATGACGCAACCGTGCAGATGAGCGACGTCAAGAACGAAGGCGTGGCGGCTTCAAGCTCCTGGGGCTACATGGTCAACGGGCTCAAGGCCGACAAGCAGCCGGTGGCCTCGACCATCCCCAGGGAGGGCGCCACCGGCTGGGCCGATACCACCATGCTGCACGCCGAGGCCAAGCACCCCAATTGCGCCTACAAATGGATGGACTGGTCGCTGCAGCCCAAGGTGCAGGGCGACGTGGCGGCGTGGTTCGGCTCGTTGCCGGTGGTGCCGGCGGCGTGTTCGGGCAGCGAACTGCTGGGGGCCGACGGGTGCAAGGCCAACGGTTTCGACCTGTTCGACAAGATCGCGTTCTGGCGCACGCCGCAGGCGCAAGGGGGCAAGTTCGTGCCCTATAGCCGCTGGACCCAGGACTACATCGCGATCATGGGCGGCCGTTAGGGCCTCTTCGCCGTCAAGGCCGGCCCCTGCAGGCGACTCGCACACCTGCAGGGGCCGGCCTTGACGGCGAAGCGAGCGCACCGCCCTCGCAGAACCGTGGAGTACCTCGCATGCCCCCAGCCGTACAGTTCACCCAAGTGTCCCGCCTGTTCGGCGAGGTCAAGGCCGTCGACCGGGTCTGCATCGACATCGAAGACGGCGAGTTCTTCTCCATGCTCGGCCCTTCGGGCTCGGGCAAGACCACCTGCCTGCGCCTGATCGCCGGGTTCGAACAACCCAGCCACGGCTCGATTCGCATCCACGGCGTGGAAGCCGCCGGCCTGCCGCCCTACCAGCGCGACGTCAACACGGTCTTCCAGGACTACGCGCTGTTCCCGCACATGAACGTGCGCGACAACGTGGCCTACGGGCTCAAGGTCAAGGGCGTGGCCAAGGCCCAGCGCCATGCCCGCGCCGAAGAGGCCCTGGGCATGGTGGCCCTGGCCGGCTACGGCGAGCGCAAGCCGGTGCAGTTGTCCGGCGGGCAGCGCCAGCGCGTGGCCCTGGCCCGCGCGCTGGTCAATCGTCCCCGGGTACTGCTGCTGGACGAGCCCCTCGGCGCGCTGGACCTCAAGCTGCGCGAGCAGATGCAGGGCGAGCTGAAGAAGCTCCAGCGCCAGCTGGGCATCACCTTCATTTTCGTCACCCACGACCAGACCGAGGCGCTGTCGATGTCCGACCGCGTGGCGGTGTTCAACCGCGGGCGCATCGAACAGGTCGACACGCCGCGCAACCTCTACATGCAACCGGCCACCCCCTTCGTTGCCGAGTTCGTCGGCACTTCCAACGTGCTGCGCGGCGAGCTGGCCCAACACCTGGTGGCCAGCCCGCAGCCGTTCTCGATCCGCCCGGAACACATTCGCCTGAGCGCGTCGGCCATCCCGGGCGACGTCCTCCAGCTCAGCGGCGTGCTGCACGATATCCAGTACCAGGGCAGCACCACCCGTTACGAACTGCAGCTGGACAACGGCCAGTTGCTGGCGGTGAGCCAGGCCAACAGCCAGTGGCATGCCGACGCCGCCCCCTGGCAGCCCGGCCAGCGCCTGCACGCCCACTGGCCGCGCGAGGCCATGACCGCGCTGCGCGAAACCGTGCTCGACGAGGGCCGCTGAGATGATGCGGCGCCTGGCCACCCTGCTCTACCGTCGCCCCAACCTGTACCTGGCGATGCTGTTGATACCGCCGCTGATCTGGTTCGGCGCGATCTACCTGGGCTCGCTGCTGGCGCTGCTGTGGCAAGGTTTCTACACCTTCGACGACTTCACCATGGCGGTGACGCCCGAGCTGACCCTGGCCAACTTTGCCGCGCTGCTGCAGCCATCCAACTTCGACATCATCCTGCGTACCCTGGGCATGGCGGTGGCGGTGTCGATCGCCAGCGCGGTGCTGGCGTTTCCCATCGCCTACTACATGGCCCGCTACACCCGCGGCAGCACCAAGGCGTTCTTCTACATCGCGGTGATGATGCCGATGTGGGCCAGCTACATCGTCAAGGCCTATGCCTGGACCCTGCTGCTGGCCAAGGGCGGGGTGGCCCAGTGGTTCGTCCAGCAGCTGAACCTGGAGCCACTGCTGCAATGGCTGCTCGGCATTCCCGGGGTGGGCGGCAGCACCCTGTCGACCTCGCACCTGGGGCGCTTTATGGTGTTCGTGTACATCTGGCTGCCGTTCATGATCCTGCCGATCCAGGCCGCGCTGGAGCGCCTGCCGCCCTCGCTGCTGCACGCCTCTGCCGACCTTGGCGCACGCCCGCGCCAGACGTTCGTGCAGGTGACCCTGCCGCTGGCGGTGCCGGGCATCGCCGCCGGCTCCATCTTCACCTTCTCGCTGACCCTGGGCGATTTCATCGTGCCGCAGCTGGTGGGCCCGCCCGGCTACTTCATCGGCAGCATGGTGTACGCCCAGCAAGGCGCCATCGGCAACATGCCGATGGCCGCCGCCTTCACCCTGGTGCCGATCATGCTGATCGCCGTGTACCTGACCCTCGTCAAACGCCTGGGAGCCTTCGATGCACTCTGACAACGCCTCGCCGGGGCTGCGCCTGGCCGCCTGGGGCGGGCTGCTGTTCCTGCACTTTCCGATCCTGATCATCGTGCTGTACGCCTTCAATACCGAAGACGCGGCCTTCAGCTTTCCGCCCCGGGGCCTGACCCTCAAGTGGTTCGGCGTGGCGTTTTCGCGCCCCGACGTGCTCGAGTCGATCAAGCTGTCGCTGCAGGTGGCGTGCCTGGCCACGCTGATCGCCCTGGTGCTTGGCACCCTGGCCGCCGCGGCCCTGTACCGGCGCAGCTTCTTCGGCAAGGAGAGCCTGTCGCTGATGCTGATCCTGCCCATCGCCCTGCCCGGCATCATCACCGGCATCGCCCTGCTGTCGGCGTTCAAGACCCTGGGCATCGAGCCCGGGATCTTCACCATCGTGGTGGGCCACGCCACCTTCTGCGTGGTGATCGTCTACAACAACGTCATCGCGCGTCTGCGGCGCACCTCGCAGAACCAGATCGAGGCGTCGATGGACCTGGGCGCCGACGGCTGGCAGACCTTTCGCTACATCGTGCTGCCCAATCTGGGGTCGGCGCTGCTGGCGGGCGGCATGCTGGCGTTCGCGCTGTCGTTCGACGAAATCATCGTGACCACCTTCACCGCCGGCCACGAACGCACCCTGCCGATCTGGCTGCTCAACCAGCTCAGCCGCCCGCGCGACGTGCCGGTGACCAACGTGGTGGCCATGCTGGTGATGCTGGTGACCATGCTGCCGATTCTGGGCGCCTACTACCTGACCCGTGGCGCCGAGAACGTGACCGGCAGCGACGGCAAATGACCTGAACCAGGAGGATCGAACACCATGCAAACCCGACTGCTGATCAACGGCCAGCTCGTCGCCGGCGAAGGCCCGGCCCACAGCGTGCTCAACCCCGCGCTGGGCAGCGTGCTGGTGGACATCAACGAGGCCAGCGAAGCGCAGGTGGATGCGGCGGTGCGCGCCGCCGACCATGCCTTCGACGGCTGGTCGCAGACCGCACCGAAAGACCGCGCCGCACTGCTGCTCAAGCTGGCCGACCTGATAGACGCCCATGCCGGGGAGCTGGCCAGGCTGGAATCGGACAACTGCGGCAAGCCCTACCCGGCCGCGCTGAACGACGAACTGCCGGCAATCGCCGACGTGTTCCGCTTCTTTGCCGGGGCCAGCCGCTGTCTGGGCGGCTCGGCGGCGGGCGAGTACCTGGCGGGGCACACTTCGATGGTGCGCCGCGACCCGCTGGGTGTGGTGGCGTCCATCGCGCCGTGGAACTACCCGCTGATGATGCTGGCATGGAAGATCGCCCCGGCCCTGGCCGCCGGCAACACCGTGGTGCTCAAGCCTTCGGAACAGACCCCGCTGACCGCCCTGCGCCTGGGCGAACTGGCGGCCGAGCTGTTTCCGGCCGGGGTGCTCAACATCCTGTTCGGCAAGGGCCAGAGCGTAGGTATGCCCCTGGTCACCCACCCCAAGGTGCGCATGGTGTCGTTGACCGGCTCGATCGCCACCGGCAGCCAGATCATCACCGGCACCGCCGACAGCGTGAAACGCCTGCACATGGAACTGGGCGGCAAGGCCCCGGTGATCATCTTCGACGATGCCGACATCGACGCTGCGGTGGAAGGCATTCGCACCTTCGGCTTCTACAATGCCGGGCAGGACTGCACCGCGGCCTGCCGGATCTATGCCCAGGCCGGCATCTACGACACCTTCGTGAACAAGCTCGGCGAGGCAGTGGCCAGCCTCCGGCACGGGTTGCAGGACGACCCGGACACCGAACTCGGGCCGCTGATCAGTGCCGCACACCGCGACCGGGTGGCAGCGCTGGTGGAGCGCGCCGTGGCCCAGCCGCATATTCGCCTGGTCACCGGCGGCAAGGCGGTGGCGGGCGACGGGTTCTTCTTCGAGCCGACGGTGCTGGCCGACGCCCAGCAGGATGACGAGATCGTGCGCCGCGAGGTGTTCGGGCCAGTGGTGTCGGTGACCCGCTTCGAAGACGAAGCGCAGGCGCTGGCCTGGGCCAACGATTCGGACTACGGCCTGGCCTCGTCACTGTGGACCGCCGATGTCGGCCGCGCCCACCGGGTGTCCGCCCGTTTGCAGTACGGCTGCACCTGGGTCAACACGCACTTCATGCTGGTCAGCGAAATGCCCCACGGCGGGCAGAAGCTGTCGGGCTACGGCAAGGACATGTCGATGTATGGGCTGGAGGACTACACCTGCGTGCGGCATGTGATGTTCAGGCATTGAGGCCCACGGCGCAGGCAGGCGGTACCTGCGCAGGAGGGCCGCTCGGCGGCCCTTTGGCATAGCCTTCAATCGCGCAGGTCGGACTCGTGGATCGGCTGGTCGCGGTGGGTCGCACGCTGGTACTGCGCCGGCCATATGGCCTTCTGCCCGCCCAGGTCGTCGTCGGCATGCAGCGGCCAGTACGGATCGCGCAGCAGCTCGCGGGCCAGCAGGATGATGTCGGCCTGGCCGGTGCGCAGAATGTGCTCGGCCTGGGCCGGCTCGGTGATCATGCCCACCGTGCCGGTGGCGATCCCCGATTCCTTGCGCACCCGCTCGGCAAAGCGTGTCTGATAGCCAGGCCCGGTGGGAATCTCGGCATTCATCGAGGTGCCGCCCGACGACACGTCGATCAGGTCGGCGCCCAGGGCCTTGAGGCGCTTGGCCAGCTCGACGGTTTCATCCGGGTTCCAGCCATCCTCCACCCAGTCGGTGGCCGATACCCGCACGAACAGCGGCAACTCCGACGGCCACACCTCGCGCACCGCCTCGGTCACCTGCAGGGTCAGGCGAATGCGGTTCTCGAACGAGCTGCCGTACTGGTCGCGACGCTGGTTGCTCAATGGCGAGAGAAACTGGTGCAGCAGATAGCCATGGGCGGCATGCACCTCCACAACCTTGAAGCCGGCCACCAGTGCACGTCGGGCTGCCTCGACAAAGGCCTGGATCACCTCGTGGATCTGCCCTTCGCTCAATTCGGTGGGCGCCGTGTGCTGCGGGTCGAAGGCGATTTTCGACGGCCCCACCGGCACCCAGCCACCGTCCTCGGGCTTGACGCTGCCGTGCTTGCCCAGCCACGGCCGATGCGTGCTGGCCTTGCGCCCGGCGTGCGCCAGCTGAATGCCGGGCACCACGCCCTGGGCTGTGATGAAGCGGGTGATGCGTTGCAGGGGGGCGATCTGTTCGTCGCACCACAGGCCCAGGTCCTGGGCGGTGATGCGGCCCTCGGCCGTGACGGCGGTGGCTTCGGTGAAGATCAACCCGGCACCGCCGACCGCGCGGCTGCCCAGGTGGACCAGATGCCAGTCGTTGGCCAGGCCGTCGACGCTCGAATACTGGCACATCGGCGAGACCGCAATGCGGTTGGGCAGCGTCAGTTGACGCAGGGTATAGGGCTCAAGCAGCAGGCTCATGGGGCACCTCTCCAGTCTCCGAATGGTGGACCGGACCGAGCGCCTTGGCTTCCCCGCGGCTCAGTGCCGGTCTCTGAGAGACTAGACCAGTTTGCCCACCCAGGGGTTCAGCGCGGCTCGATGTGGGCGATCATCAACTGCACCGTCTCGTTGCCGCGAAACTCGTTGACGTCCAGCTTGTAGGCCAGCTCCACCCAGCGCACGGTGGGGTTGGGCCATACCTCGCGGTCGATGCCGAAGGCGATGCCGTCGAGGGTCACCGAACCGCATTCGCTCTTGAGCACCACCTTCAGGTGACGCTCGCCCACCACCCGCTGCTGCACCAGCTGGAACACGCCATGAAACAGCGGCTCGGGAAAATGCTGCCCCCACGGCCCGGCGTTGCGCAGGGCGCGGGCCAGCTCCAGGTGGAACTCCTCGACCGCCAGGCTGCCGTCGGACAGCAGCCGGCCGGTGAGATCGTCCTCCTGCAACTGGCGGCGGACTTCTTCGTCGAACGCCTGGGCGAACGCCGGGAAGTTCTCGGCCGGCAGCGACAGCCCCGCCGCCATGGCGTGCCCGCCGAACTTGCTGATCAGCTCCGGGTTGGCCGCCGCCACGGCGTCCAGCGCATCGCGAATGTGAAAGCCCGGCACCGAGCGCGCAGAGCCCTTGAGCATGCTGTCGCCGGCATCGGCAAAGGCGATGGTCGGGCGGTGATAACGTTCTTTCAGACGCGAGGCCAGAATGCCGATCACGCCCTGGTGCCAGTCAGCCTCGTACAGGCACAGACCGAACGGCATCGACTCCAGCGGCAGGTCCTTGAGCTGGGCCAGCGCCTCGCGCTGCATGCCCTGCTCGATGGACTTGCGGTCCTGGTTCAGTTCGTCCAGCTGCACCGCCATCTCGCGGGCCAGGGTCGGGTCGTCGCTGAGCAGGCATTCGATGCCCAGGCTCATGTCGTCCAGGCGCCCGGCAGCATTGAGCCGCGGGCCCAGGATGAAGCCCAGGTCGGTGGAGGTGATGCGCGCCGCTTCGCGCCGGGCCACCTCGAGAATCGCCTTGAGCCCCGGGCGCGCACGACCGGCACGGATGCGCTCCAGGCCCTGGTGCACGAGGATGCGGTTGTTGGCGTCCAGCGGTACCACGTCGGCCACGCTGCCCAGCGCCACCAGGTCGAGCAGCTCGCCGATGTTCGGCTGCGGGCGGTCGTCGTAGCGGCCCAGGCTGCGCAGGCGCGCACGCAGCGCCATCAATACGTAGAAGATCACCCCGACCCCGGCCAGTGCCTTGCTCGGAAACTCGCAGCCCGGCTGGTTGGGGTTGACGATTGCATCGGCCGCCGGCAGCGCATGGCCTGGCAAGTGGTGGTCGGTGACCAGCACCTTCAGGCCGGCCGCCTTGGCCGCCGCCACGCCTTCGACGCTGGAGATGCCGTTGTCCACGGTGATCAGCAGCTGCGGCGTGCGCTGCAGTGCCACCTCGACGATTTCCGGGGTCAGCCCGTAACCGTATTCGAAACGGTTGGGCACCAGGTAGTCGACGTGCGCGGCGCCCAGCAGGCGCAGGCCCAGCACGCCCACGGTGCTGGCCGTGGCACCGTCGGCGTCGAAGTCGCCGACGATCAGGATGCGCTGGCGCTGGTCCAGTGCCTCCACCAGCAGGTCTACCGCCGCGTCGATACCCTTGAGCTGCTGATAGGGCAGCAGGCGTGCCAGGCTCTTGTCCAGCTCGACGGCGCTCTGTACGCCACGGGCGGCGTACAGGCGGGTCAGCAGGGGCGGCAGGTCGCCAAGAAACGGCAGGGTGGACGGCAGTGAACGCGGTTCGATACGCATGGAGTGATCAAGGCTTCTCTGGTTTGAAAAAGGTCGGCGGGCGGATCAGCCGCGCTCGCCCAGCAGCCATTGCAGCTGGACTTCGTGCTGGCCGCGGTCGTCGGTGACGAACACCGTGCCTTCGCTGATCATCACATCCCACTTGATGGCGCGTGGCATGTCCTTGGCCAGGACCTCCAGCACCTCTTGCGGCACGGCGGCGATGTTGAGGTTCTTCAGGTTCTTGACCGCCGGGATCACCTTGGTTTCCCACACCCGCAGGCTGCCGTAGGCCAGCAGGCTGGTGCGCTCGGTGCGGCGCGAGCACCAGGTCAGGCGGTCGGCATCGGGCTGGCCGACTTCGATCCAGTGCAGCACCCGGTCATCCAGGCTTTTTTCCCACAGCGCCGGCTCGTCGACGTCCGACAGGCCGCGACCGAACGACAGCTGCTCGTTGTACCAGAGGGCATAGGCCAGCAGGCGCACGGCCATGCGCTCTTCGGTTTCCGAAGGGTGGCGGGCGATGGTCTGCTTGACGCTTTCGTACACGCCGCGGTCGAGATCGGTGAGGTTCAGTTCAAACTTGTAGGTGGTGGACGGCTGGGCCATGGACGGGCTTCTGGTAACAGGAAAAGTCGCCCAGTCTAACCGATGCGCTGGCAATCAACGAACCGAACCGTACAATCTGCGGCCAACAGCAGTATCTGCCGCTGCCGCCCTGTGATAAAAACTAGCGCTCTGCCCTGCTGCCACGGAAGCCCCATGTCGTTGCCCACCAAACCGCTTGCCGGCCTCAAAGTCATCGAACTCGGCACCCTGATCGCCGGCCCCTTCGCCTCGCGCATCTGCGCCGAATTCGGCGCCCAGGTGGTCAAGGTCGAATCGCCCGATGGCGGCGACCCGCTGCGCAAATGGCGCAAGCTGTACGAGGGCACCTCGCTGTGGTGGTTCGTGCAGGCGCGCAACAAGCAGTCGCTCACGCTCAACCTCAAGCACCCCGAAGGCCTGGCCATTCTCAAGCAGCTGCTGGGCGAGGCCGACATCCTGATCGAGAACTTCCGCCCCGGCGTGCTGGAAAAGCTCGGCCTGGGCTGGGAGGTACTGCACGCGCTGAACCCGAAGCTGGTGATGGTACGCCTGTCCGGCTTCGGCCAGACCGGGCCGATGAAGGACCAGCCCGGCTTCGGCGCGGTCGGCGAGTCGATGGGCGGGCTGCGCTACATCACAGGTTTCGAGGACCGCCCGCCGGTACGCACCGGCATTTCCATCGGCGACTCGATTGCCGCGCTGTGGGGCGTGATCGGCGCACTGATGGCGCTGCGTCATCGCGAGGTCAACGGGGGCCAGGGCCAGGTGGTCGACGTGGCCCTGTACGAGGCCATCTTCGCGATGATGGAGAGCATGGTGCCGGAGTTCGACGTGTTCGGCTTCATCCGCGAGCGCACCGGCAACATCATGCCGGGCATCACCCCCTCCTCCATCCATACCAGCGCCGATGGCAAGCATGTGCAGATCGGCGCCAATGGCGATGCGATCTTCAAACGCTTCATGCAGGCCATCGGGCGCGACGACCTGGCCGCCGACCCGGCGCTGGCCAGCAATGACGGGCGCGACCTGCGCCGCGACGAGCTGTATGCAGTGATCGACCGCTGGGCCCGCAGCGTGCCGCTGGACACCCTGATGCAGGTGCTCAACCAGGCCCAGGTGCCGGCCAGCCGCATCTATTCGGCCGAGGACATGTTCAGCGACCCGCAGTTTCTCGCCCGCGAGATGTTCCTCCAGGCCAGGCTGCCCGACGGCAAGCCGTTCAAGATGCCGGGCATCGTGCCCAAGCTGTCGGACACCCCAGGCTCCAGCGAATGGGTGGGGCCGGCGCTGGGCGAGCACACCGCGCAGTTGCTGGGCGAGCTGGGCTATGACGCGGCGCAGATCGCCCATCTTCGCGAACAGGGCGCGGTCTGAGTCGCGCCATGTGCTGCAACCTGCACGGCGCACTGCTGGCTGTGCTGCTGAGCCTGCTGCCTGCCTCGAGCTGGGCCAAGGAAACCCTCACCTGGCTGTTGCGCGACCTGCCGCCGCTGACCGTGTTCGAGGGCCCCAAAACCGGCCAGGGCGCCATGGACCAGCTGCTGCCGCTGCTCATCGCGCAGATGCCCGAGTACCAGCACAGCATCGTGCGGGTCAACCGCGCGCGCGGCATGCAGATGCTCCAGGAACCCTCCTTCACCTGCGACCCCACGCTGCTGCGAACCCCGGAGCGCGAGCGCTTCGTGAAGTTCTCGATACCGGCGCTGGCTGCGCAGAGCAACATGGTGATTGCCCGCCAGAGTGACCAGGCAAGCCTTGCGCCGTACCTGCACGATGGCGAAATCGACCTGGACGCCCTGCTGGCAAGCAACACGCACAAGCTCGGTGTCGTCGGCCAGCGCAGCTACAGCCCCGCCGTGGACGCGATACTGGCCAACGCCCCGCCCGCCACCATCAGCCGCCATTACGGCAACGATGCGGTGGGCAGCCTGCTGCAGATGCAGCAGCTGGGGCGCCTGAACCTGCTGCTGGCCTACTGGCCGGAAGTGCGCTACATGAACGAAAAGCAGCCGCAGCCCCAGGCCCTGACGTACTTCCCGATCAAGGGCGTGGCGCGCTACCAGCTGACCTACGTGGGTTGCTCCGACACCCCGCTGGGCCGCGAGGCCATCAGCCACCTCGACCAGTTGCTGCGCAACCTGCGCCTGCAGACCCTGGCGCCGCTGTATGCACAATGGCTAGAGCCCGACCAGCGCAAGACCTACCTCGATGCGGCGCGCGAGCTGCTGAGCCAGCACTGACCCCGGCACGCGCTTTTACGCAGGCAAAAAGAAACCCCGAGCGGTGGGGATGCCGTCGGGGTTAAACGAGGGCTGCTTGGAGCCTCGCACGAACAGCCTGGCGGCATCGGAGCAAAATGCCGTTCAACTGTCCTTAAGCTGTCTGAGTACCTGTCTGGACAAAGGTTCCCGTCACGCCGCAACGATTTGCGCGCGGCCCTGGCGGGCATGTTTGAGGGCTGCGATCACGCAGGGTTGCAGGCGTCCTTCGTGGATGCGCAGGTCACGTTGGATACCGTCCACCAGGTCGATGAGCAGGCGCTGGTCATGCAGCTGGCTGGCCTTGACACTGCGCTGCAGCACGGTGTCGCCGGCAGGGTCGACCAGCTGCAGGTCGAAGTCGGCACTGGCATGCCGGGAGGTCAGCGTGACCTGATAGGGCGTCAATGCTTCACTTAGCAACAAGCTGATATTGTCCATCCATTCACCGTTCACGTTGTTGTTGAAGGGGGTCTTTCACTGACCCTCGGCACAGGCTGAAAGTTCTGCCGCGGCGCGCTGCACGTTCATCGAGCATGCCCGGTGCACATGACAGATTCATGCCACGGGCCCGGCCTCCGGGTGTTGCAGCAGCAACGGGTGCAACTGGCTGGGGCTGGCTGGCGCGGGGGGGCTGCCCAGCACCCGCAGGCCCGACAGCTCGATCAGTTCGACAACCCCCTGGAGCACGCTGCGCCTGGCGCCACTGAGGACAATCAGGGCACTGGCAAGGCCGTGCAGCGCCAGGTGCTCGACGAAGCCCATGCCATCGTGCTCGGGCGACAGCGGGTCACAGATGACGATATCCACCGGCCCCCGTCGTTCGAGCACACCGTGCGCCTGGAGGGTCGTTTCAGCCACGCGCACGTCGTAGATGCCCAGGCCATTGAGCATCTGGTGCAGGTTCATCAGCCGATAGGCATGGGGCTCCAGAAGCAGAACCTTGAGTGAGCGCATGGGCGACTCCGGATTGGACGGGCGCCCACTCTAGGAAAGCCCGCGCGGGCGTCCCATAGGAAAAATCCGAAACCAGGGGGCGGCAACGTCCTCCTGTCGCCACGGTATCGACGCGTCGCGTCGGTTCGCCAGCAAGCCAGGTTCCTGCCGTGGCATGGCGGGCCGCGCAACAAAAAGCCCCGGGGCTTGCGCACCGGGGCCTGGTTCAACGCTGCATACCGCTGCCGTCAGAGCGGCTTGCCACGGTTGCCGTGCTGGCTGACGAAGGCCTGCACCGCTTTCAGGTCGTTGGCCAGTACCGTGCATTTCTCCTCGCGGGAGAACAGGTCGGTCAGGTGCGCCGGCAGCTCCAGGGCCTTGCCCACGCCCGCCTTCTCCACCGCCTCGGGGAACTTGACCGGGTGCGCGGTACCCAGCACCACCATCGGCGTGTCCAGGTTGCGACGGCACTCGCGGCCGGCCTTGACGCCAATCGCGGTGTGCGGGTCGAGCACTTCGCCGGTTTGCGCGAACACGTCGGCGATGGTCTCGCAGGTTTGCGCATCATCCACCGCCAGCGAATCGAACAGCTTGCGCGCCTCGGTCCAGCGGTCTTGCTCGACGCTGAAGCCGCCACCCTGCTTGAAGGTGTCCATCAGGCCGGCAATCTCGGCGCCATTGCGACCGTGCAGGTCGAACAGCAGGCGCTCGAAGTTCGACGACACCATGATGTCCATCGACGGCGACAGGGTGGCGTGCAGGGTTTCCTTGACGTACTGGTTGCCGCTCATGAAGCGGTGCAGGATGTCGTTGCGGTTGGTTGCCACGATCAGCTGGCTGATCGGCAGGCCCATGTTGCGCGCCAGGTAACCGGCGAAGATGTCGCCGAAGTTGCCGGTAGGCACCGAGAACGCCACCGAACGCGCCGGGCCACCCAACTGCAGGGCGGCGTGGAAGTAGTACACGATCTGGGCCATGATCCGCGCCCAGTTGATCGAGTTCACGGCCACCAGGCGGGTGCCCTTGAGGAAGCCCTGGTCAGCGAAGCTGGCCTTGACCATCTCCTGGCAGTCGTCGAAGTTGCCTTCGATGGCGATGTTGTGGATGTTCTCGCCGAAGATGGTGGTCATCTGGCGGCGCTGAACTTCCGACACACGCTGGTGCGGGTGCAGGATGAAGATGTCGACGTTGTCGCAACGCCGGCAGCCTTCGATGGCAGCCGAACCGGTGTCACCGCTGGTGGCACCGATGATCACCACGCGCTCGCCGCGCTTGGCCAGCACGTGATCGAGCAGGCGGCCGAGCAGTTGCAGGGCGAAGTCCTTGAACGCCAGGGTCGGGCCGTGGAACAGCTCCAGCACCCACTCGTTGCTGTTCAGCTGACGCAGCGGGGCAACCGCGGCGTGAGCGAACTCGCCGTAGGTTTCTTCGAGGATCTTCTTGAAGTCGGCATCGGCAATGGAGCCGGTGACGAACGGGCGCATCACCCGGAAGGCCAGCTCGTGGTACGGCAGGCCGGCCCACGAGGCGATTTCTTCCTGGGTGAAGCGCGGCAGGTTTTCCGGCACGTACAGGCCGCCATCGCTGGCCAGGCCGGCCAGCAGGACATCTTCAAAATTCAGGGCCGGTGCCTTGCCGCGGGTACTGATGT
Organism: Pseudomonas sp. VE 267-6A; assembly: GCF_024126555.1. Taxonomy (NCBI): domain Bacteria; kingdom Pseudomonadati; phylum Pseudomonadota; class Gammaproteobacteria; order Pseudomonadales; family Pseudomonadaceae; genus Pseudomonas; species Pseudomonas sp. VE 267-6A. The sequence continues at coordinate 110,810 of NZ_JAMYBY010000010.1, read as the reverse complement.
AACGCATGACCTATTCCTCTAACTCAAAGACGGCTCAGTTCAGTTGTTCGACGCGGATGCGCACAACGCTGCCAACCACATCCTGCAAGGCTTCCAGGGCGGTGATCGCGTCGTCCATGCGCTGCTCGAGCACGCTGTGGGTGAGCAGGATCATCGGCACCAGGCCATCGTGCTCCTCGACTTCCTTCTGCATGATCGACTCGATATTGATGCCGCGCTCGGACAGGATGCTCGCCACCTGGGCCAGCACGCCCGGACGATCCTTGGCCTGGATGCGCAGGTAGTAGGCGCTCTCGCAGGCTTCGATCGGCAGGATCGGGTGAGCCGACAGCGAGTCGGGCTGGAAGGCCAGGTGCGGCACGCGGTTTTCCGGGTCGCTGGTCATGGCACGGACCACGTCGACCAGGTCGGCGATCACCGACGAGGCGGTCGGTTCCATGCCGGCGCCGGCGCCGTAGAACAGGGTGGAGCCTGCGGCATCACCGTTGACCATCACCGCGTTCATCACGCCGTTGACATTGGCGATCAGGCGGTCGGCCGGAATCAGCGTCGGGTGCACGCGCAGTTCGATGCCATTGGCCGTGCTGCGGGCCACGCCCAGGTGCTTGATGCGGTAGCCCAGCGCTTCGGCGTAGTTCACGTCGGCCGTGGTCAGCTGGGTGATGCCTTCGGTGTAGGCCTTGTCGAACTGCAGCGGGATACCGAAAGCGATGGACGCCAGGATGGTGAGCTTGTGCGCGGCGTCGATGCCCTCGACGTCGAACGTCGGATCGGCCTCGGCATAGCCCAGCGCCTGGGCTTCGGCCAGCACGTCGGGGAAGGTGCGGCCCTTCTCGCGCATTTCGGTGAGGATGAAGTTGCCGGTGCCGTTGATGATACCGGCCACCCAGTTGATGCGGTTGGCCGACAGGCCTTCGCGGATCGCCTTGATCACCGGGATGCCGCCGGCCACGGCCGCTTCGAAGGCGACGATGACGCCCTTCTCGCGCGCCCTGGCGAAGATCTCGTTGCCGTGCACGGCAATCAACGCCTTGTTGGCGGTGACCACGTGCTTGCCGTTCTCGATGGCCTTGAGCACCAGCTCGCGGGCAATGGTGTAGCCGCCAATCAGTTCAATGACGATATCGATCTCGGGGTTGCTCGCGACCTCGAACACATCAGCGGTAATGGGGGTACCGGTAATCTGGCAGTTCGGGTTTGGCGTACGCATGGCGATTTGTGCCACTTCGATTCCACGCCCGGCGCGGCGGGCAATCTCCTCGGCGTTACGCTGAAGTACATTGAAGGTACCGCCACCGACGGTCCCCAACCCACAGATGCCTACTTTGACCGGTTTCACTGTGAACTCCCCATTGAACGACCGGCCATGCGCCGGTCGAAAAAACAGCCGTCTCCCCATGGTGACGGCTCACTGATTGAATTACTTGCTTGCGGTCAATGCCAGCTTGGCCACTTGCGGCGCCGGCTGATAACCCGGGATCACCTGACCGTCCTCGAGCACGATGGCCGGTGTGCCGTTGACGCCGATCGACTGCCCCATCTGGAACTGCTTGCTGACCGGGTTCTCGCACTTGGCGGCCTTGATTTCCTTGCCGTCGACCATCTTGTCCATGGCCGCCTTACGGTCGGTGGAACACCATACCGCCTGCAGCTGCTGGTCACCCGACGAGCCCAGGCCCTGACGCGGGAAGGCCACGTAGCGCACCTCGATGCCGCGCTTGTTCAGCTCGGGCACTTCGGCATGCAGCTTGTGGCAGTACGGGCAGGTGGTGTCGGTGAACACGGTGATGTGCGACTTGGTTTCGCCCTTGGCAGGGTAAACCACCATTTCGGAAGCCGGAATCGCATTGATGGTCTTGGCGATGGCCACGCGCTCGGCCTTTTCGGTCAGGTTGACCGGCTTGCCGTCCTGGATCTGGAACAGATAGCCCTGTACCAGGAACTGGCCGTCGGCGCTGGCGTACAGCACACGGCCGCCCTTGAGCTTGACCTCGTACAGGCCGTTTACCGGGCTGGCAGCGATGCTGTCGACCGGTATTTCCGACTCCAGCGACTGCAGCGACTTGCGAATCGCCTGCTCGGCATCGTTGGCCGCAGCCACGGCGAAGGAACTGGCCAGCGCCAGGGCGGCGGCGGCTAAAATCTGGGTCACGCGCATGAAAACTCCTGAAGGCGGACAGGGGGCCGAAAGCGGAACAGGCGTACCGAAAAACGGCCGCGATCCAGGGCCCGGGTGTAAACCGCGAAAGCGTACCACATTCGCCGCCCTGCATTGACTGCTGGCGACGCATGCAATGTGCGATCAGCGCTCAGCCGCGAGGGTGATGACGGGCATGCAGTTCCTGCAGGCGGGCGCGGGCCACATGGGTGTAGATCTGGGTGGTCGACAGGTCGCTGTGGCCCAGCAGCATCTGCACCACGCGCAGGTCGGCGCCGTGGTTGAGCAGGTGGGTAGCGAAGGCATGGCGCAGGGTGTGCGGCGACAGCGCCTTGCCGATCCCGGCCACCTGGGCCTGGTGCTTGATGCGGTGCCAGAAGGTCTGGCGGGTCATCTGCTCGCCACGCTGGCTGGGGAACAGGACATCGCTGGGGCGGCCGTTGAGCAGTTCGACGCGGCCGTCGCGCAGGTAACGTTCTACCCACACCACCGCCTCCTCCCCCATCGGCACCAGGCGCTCCTTGCTGCCCTTGCCCATCACCCGCAGCACGCCCTGGCGCAGGTTGACCTGATCGAGGGTCAGGCTCACCAGCTCGGTGACGCGCAGCCCGCAGGCATACAGCACCTCGAGCATGGCGCGGTCGCGCTGGCCGATGGCCTCGCCAAGGTCGGGAGCCTTCAACAGGGCCTCCACATCGGCCTCGGACAGGGACTTGGGCAACGGCTTGCCCAGTTGCGGCATGTCGACCTGCAGGGTCGGGTCGAGGGCGATCAGCTTCTCGCGCAGCAGATAGCGATAGAAGCCACGCGCGCCCGACAGGAACCGCGCCGTGGAACGGGGCTTGTAGCCCTGGTCGAGGCGCCATGCCAAGTGGTCCAGGATCAGCTCGCGACCGGCATCGGGCAACACCATGCCACGTTCCTGAAGCCAGCCGTTGAACAGGGCCAGGTCGCTGCGGTAGGACGCTCGGGTGTTGTCGGAAAGCCCCTTCTCCAGCCACAGGGCGTCGAGGAACTGGTCGATCAGCGGGTGGTCGATGGCGGGCATGAAGACTCGGTGGTAGGCCGTAAAAATACCGCTAGTCTTCCATAACACCGCCGGCATAGGGAGCCCGAATGAACGAACAAGAGATATTGCTGGCATTCGGCGGGATCGGTGTCGCGGCCCTGGGCTGCCAGTGGCTGGCCTGGCGGCTGAAGCTGCCGGCGATCCTGTTCCTGCTGCTCAGCGGCATAATGGCCGGGCCGATCCTGGGTTGGCTCGACCCGCAGGAAATGTTCGGCCCGCTGCTGATGCCGCTGGTGTCGCTGGCGGTGGCGCTGATCCTGTTCGAGGGCAGCCTGACCCTGCACCTGTCGCAATGGCGCGAGATCGGCACGGTGGTGCGGCGCATGGTGACCCTCGGCGCGCTGTCCACCTGGGTGGTGATCAGCGCGGCCACCCACTGGCTGCTGGGGTTCGACTGGCTACTGGCGATCCTGTTCGGCACCCTGACCCTGGTCACCGGGCCGACCGTGATCGTGCCGATGCTGCGGGTGGTACGGCCCAAGGCGGCGGTGGCCAACATCCTGCGCTGGGAAGGCATCGTCATCGACCCGATCGGCGCCCTGCTGGCGGTGGTGGTGTACAGCTTCATCATTGCCAGCGCCGCTGGCGACGGCCTGAGCCAGAGCCTGCTGACGTTCGCCGGGGTGATCCTGTGCGGCAGCGCCTTCGGCGTGGCCGGTGGCTGGCTGCTGGGCCAGGTGATCCGCCATCAATGGCTGCCCGAGTACCTGCACAACCTGGCCTCGCTGGCAGCGGTGCTGGGGATCTTCATCGCCTCCAACCAGGTGATGCACGAGTCGGGGCTGCTGGCGGTGACCCTGATGGGCATGTGGCTGGCCAACATGAAGGGCGTGGATGTGCGCCAGATCCTGCACTTCAAGGAGAACCTCAGCGTGCTGCTGATCTCCGGCCTGTTCATTCTGCTGGCGGCGCGCCTGGACCTGAATGCCCTGCTCGGCCTGGGCCCTGCGGTGCTGGCCCTGCTGCTGGTGATTCAGCTGATTGCGCGGCCGCTGAACGTGGCGCTGTCGACCTGGGGCTCGCAGCTCAACTGGCGCGAGCGTGCGCTGCTGGCCTGGATCGCCCCGCGCGGCATCGTGGCCGCGGCAGTGTCGGCGATTTTCGCGATACGCCTGGACGAGGCCGGGCACGCGGGGGCCTTGCTGCTGGTGCCGCTGACGTTCGCGGTGATCATCGGTACGGTGGTGCTGCAAAGCGCCACGGCGCGGCCGCTGGCGCGCCTGCTCAAGGTGGCCGAGCCTGCCCCCAGCGGGTTTCTGATCGTGGGCGCCAACGCGCCGGCCAGGGCCCTGGGCACGGCCTTGCAACAACTGGGCAGCCGGGTGCTGCTGGCCGATTCGAGCTGGGAGAACATCCGCGCGGCGCGCATGGAGGGGTTGCCGACCTATTTCGGTCACCCGGCCTCGCAGCATGCCGATGCGCACCTGGACCTTGTAGGCCTGGGGCACCTGTTGGGGCTGTCGCCGGCGGGCGAGCTCAACACCCTGGCATGCACGCGCTTTCGACATGATTTCGGGCATCAGCGCCTGTTCGTGCTGGCCAGCGGGCTGGAGCGCCAGCGCAGCGACAAGCACCGCGCCAGTGACGAACATCGCGGGCGCCTGTTTGGCAGCCAGGCGTTGACCTATGTGCAACTGGCCAACCTGTTCAACCAGGGCGCCGAGCTGTACACCACGCACCTGACCGAGGCGTTTGGCTGGGCGGACTACCAGGCGTTGCATGGCGATCGCGCGACCTTGCTGTTTGCCCGCGATGCCAGTGGCTGGGTGTATGTGGTAGGACCGGATACGGCGCTGAAGCCGGGGCCTGGGTGGACGCTGGTGGCGCTGGTCCAGCCGCAGGCAGGTTGATCGCGCGGGCTTGTTGGCCGTTCAGAAGCCGGGCAACACCGGCACCGGCCGCTTGTCTTCATCGATGGCGACGAAGCTGAACAACCCGTGAATCGCCTTCTCGCGACTGTCGCAGCTCATGCTTTCGACAAACACCTCCACCTCGACCTTCAGGCTGGTGGTACCCACCTTGACCACCGTCCCCACCAGTTCCACGATCGAGCCGGCGGCAATCGGGTGCTTGAAATCGATGCGGTCGGTCGACACCGTCACCAGCGGCAAGCGGCAGAAGCGCGTGGCGGCAATGAACGACACCTCGTCCATCCACGCCAGCGCGGTGCCGCCGAACAGGGTGTTGTGATGGTTGGTGGTCGAGGGGAACACCGCCTTGGTCACGCGGGTCACCGACAACTGGGTACGGCGCTGGATCTCTTGCTCTCTACTGTTCATGACATCTCTGAAACACGAATGACGGACAACAAAAAAGCAGCCCGAAGGCTGCTTTCTTTTCGCATGGCGGTCCCGTGCCCGCCGGTCAAACTAGCCTCAGGCCAGTTTTTCCTTGATGCGAGCGGCTTTGCCGGACAGGTCGCGCAGGTAGTACAGCTTGGCTTTACGCACGTCACCACGACGTTTCACGGCCAGGCTGTCGATCTGCGGGCTGTAGGTCTGGAAAGTACGCTCTACGCCAACACCGTTGGAGATTTTACGAACAGTGAAAGCACTGTTCACACCACGGTTACGCTTGGCGATAACAACACCTTCGAACGCCTGCAGACGCGAACGGTCGCCTTCCTTCACTTTCACCTGAACGACAACAGTGTCGCCTGGGGCAAAGGTCGGGATCTCTTTGGTCATCTGCTCGGCTTCGAGTTGCAGAATGATTTTGTTGGTCATGCTGTGCTCCTAAGATAGGTCGTCAGACCCACCATCGATACGTTAACTATCGTCCCGCTCTCGGAGATACTCCTCGAGCAGCTTCTTCTCTTCTCCAGAAAGTGAGCGACTTTCCAGAAGATCGACGCGTCGTTCATAGGTCCGCCCAAGGGACTGCTGTAAACGCCAGCGCCGGATGTGTGCATGGTTGCCACTGAGCAACACGTCGGGAACACGCTGATCCGCATACACCTCCGGTCGGGTGTAGTGCGGGCAATCGAGCAGACCATCGGTGAAGGAGTCTTCCTCCGCCGAGTCCGCATGCCCTAAAGCTCCGGGCAGCAGCCGCGTAACCGCATCGATCAGGACCATCGCCGGCAGCTCGCCGCCAGACAGTACATAGTCGCCAATCGACCACTCTTCATCGACATGAGCCTGAATGAACCGCTCGTCAATGCCTTCATAACGACCTGCGATGAGAATCAACGACTCTGCATTCGCCAGTTCGCGTACCGCCGACTGATTCAGCTGACGGCCTTGTGGCGACAGGTAGATCACCTTCGCCGCTTCCCCTGCCTGCTGCCTGGCCTGAACCAGCGCATCTTCCAGGGGCTTGATCTTCATCACCATGCCCGGACCACCGCCAAACGGCCGATCATCCACGGTGTGGTGGCGATCTGTGGTGTAGTCCCGCGGATTGTGGCAGGTCAGTTGCAACAACCCCTGCTTTACCGCGCGGCTGGTAATGCCGTACTCACTGATGGCCGAGAACATCTCGGGGAACAACGTAATCACTTCGACACGAAGGCTCGCCATCGTCTAGAAGTCCGCGTCCCATTCCACCCTCATTTCGCCTGCAGCCAGGTCGACCTTCAACACGCACTGCCCGGTATAGGGCAACAGGCGTTCACGATCATCCAGACTGCCCACGCAGGGCTTGACCACCATTACATCGTTCGCGCCGGTCTCCAACAGGTGATCAACCGTGCCGAACAGCTGTTCGTCCTGGTTGATGACTTTCAGACCTACCAACTGGTACCAGTAGTACTCGTCTTCGGTCAGGTCGGGCAAAAGGCTACGCGAGATGCAAATCTCGTAACCGCTCAGAAGACGGGCTTCATCGCGATCGTCGAGGCCTTTGAGCTTGGCAACCAGATCCTTTTGAGTGGATCGGCCGCTGACCAGCTCGACCTGCTTGACCACACCTTCGCGCCGGAGCGTCCAGTTGCGGTAATCCAACAGGTTTTCAATCGGATCGGTAAAGGAAAAGACCTTCACCTCGCCGCGAACGCCGTGAACCGAAAAAATCTTGCCAACAACGATCAGGTCATCAGCTTTTTCTGGCGTCGCGCTCATACTATTCAGGCAGCAGCCTTAGCAGCATCTTTCAGCAGTTTTGCAACGCGCTCGGATGGCTGTGCGCCAACGCTCAGCCAGTGAGCAACGCGATCCTGCTTAACGGACAGGCGAACTTCCTGGCCACGAGCGATAGGGTTGAAGAAACCAACCTGCTCGATGTGCGAACCGGTAACCGGGTTACGCGAGTCGGTCACGGTCAGGGTGTAGAATGGGCGCTTTTTGGAGCCGCCACGGGCAAGACGGATGGTTAGCATAGAACATCGTTCCTGTAGTCGGTGCTGCAAATCATAATGCACAGCGGGCACACGGGTGCCCGAAAGGCCGCATATTCTCAAGGAATACACGGACTTTTGCAAATGCCTTTTAACGGCGAGCGACAAGCCGCCGTGCTGATCTGCGAATGAGCCGCTTCTGTATATAGAAGGCGGCACGGGTCCCGCCAGCGGCGGGGTTCCGGTCGGTGCCCCACGGGAGGCACCGGCCTGAATGTGGTTACAGCTTGGGCATGCCGCCGCCAGGCAGCATGCCGCCAAGGCCGCGCATCATCTTCGACATGCCGCCCTTGGTGGAAAACTTCTTCATCATCTTCTGCATCTGCTTGTGCTGCTTGATCAAGCGGCCGATGTCCTGCACCTGGGTGCCCGAGCCCATGGCGATGCGGCGCTTGCGCGAACCGCTGATCAGCTCGGGGTCGCGGCGCTCGGCCGGGGTCATGGAGTTGATGATCGCCTCCATCTGCTTGAACTGCTTCTCTGCCGCGCCCTGGGCATTGCCCATCTGCGACAGGTTGACGCCGCCGATGCTCGGCATCTTGTCCATCAGGCCGCTCAGGCCGCCCATGTTCTTCATCTGCTGCAGCTGGTCGCGGAAGTCCTCGAGATCGAAGCCCTTGCCCTTCTTCAGCTTCTTGGCCAGCTTGTCGGCCTTTTCCTTGTCCAGGGTCTGCTCGGCCTGCTCGATCAGGCTGAGCACGTCGCCCATGCCCAGGATCCGCGAGGCAATGCGGTCCGGGTGGAACGGTTCGAGCGCTTCGCTCTTCTCGCCCATGCCGATGAACTTGATCGGCTTGCCGGTGATCGCGCGTACCGACAGCGCGGCGCCGCCACGGGCATCACCGTCGACCTTGGTCAGGATCACGCCGGTCAGCGGCAGCGCCTCGCCAAACGCCTTGGCAGTGTTGGCGGCGTCCTGGCCGGTCATGGCATCGACCACGAACAGGGTCTCGATCGGCTTGACCGCAGCGTGCAGCTGCTTGATCTCGCCCATCATCTCGGCATCGATGTGCAGACGCCCGGCGGTGTCGACGATGACAACGTCGATGAACTTGAGCTTGGCTTCGCGAATCGCCGCCTCGGCGATGGCCACCGGTTTCTGGGTGATGTCCGACGGGAAGAAGGTCACGCCGATGTCGTTGGCCAGGGTTTCGAGCTGCTTGATGGCCGCCGGACGGTACACGTCGGCCGACACCACCATCACGCTCTTCTTTTTGCGCTCCTTGAGAAAGCGCGCCAGCTTGCCGGCGGTGGTGGTCTTGCCCGCACCCTGCAGGCCGGCCATCAGCACAACGGCAGGCGGCGCGCTGTTGAGCGCGAGGTCTTCGTTGGCCGCGCCCATCAGCTCTTCGAGTTCGGCCTGGACGATCTTCACGAACGCCTGGCCAGGCGTCAGGCTGCGCGACACCTCGGTGCCGACCGCGCGTTCCTTGACCTTGTTGACGAAATCCTTGACCACCGGCAGGGCGACGTCGGCCTCGAGCAACGCCATGCGCACTTCGCGCAGGGTGTCTTTAATATTGTCCTCGGTGAGCTTGGCTTTACCGGTGACATGGCGCAGCGTCTGTGACAGACGGTCGGTCAGGTTTTCAAACATGGGGATCCTTTCAGGCTCTGTAGAACCGAGGTTTATCAGCTGCCCCTGGCGCATTAGGCCAGCCTTGGGCAAGGGCAGGCCGGCGATTATAGCGAAGACTCGCGCACGCGCACACCATGGCGTCGGCCACCAGTCTTCCTTGGCAGGCGCGTTGTATGCCAAACTCAGGGCCTTTCGGGCTTGCCTAACAGGACTTATGCTCCCCTTGTCACCCAGCTTGCTACCCAATCTGATCGCCGCCTGCCTGTACGCCGCCGCGATTTTCTATCAAGGCACCCGCCTGGCCCGAGGCACCAAGGCCGACAAGCGGCTGCTCGGAATGCTCGGCGCCTTCGCCGTGGTCGCTCAGGGCACCGCGTTGTGCTGGCAGCTGCTCACGCCGCTGGGCCTGAGCCTGGACTTCTTCAGCGCCGCCAGCCTGATCGCCACCGCAGTGATTGCCCTGACCCTGGTCGCCACCCTGCGCATCCCGGTGGAGAACCTGTTGCTGCTGCTGTTCCCGCTGGGCCTGCTGACCGCGCTGATGGCGCAGTTCGCGCCCTCGGGCACGGTGCCGCTGGTCAACGAGGAGCCCGGCATCCTGGCGCATATCCTGCTGTCGATCCTGGCCTACGGGCTGTTCACCATCGCGGTGTTCCAGGCCTTGCTGCTGCTGGTGCAGGATTACCAGCTCAAGCACAAGCACCCCTCGGGCCTGATCCGCAACTTCCCGCCGCTGCAGACCATGGAGAGCCTGCTGTTCGGCTTCCTGTGGGCCGGCTGGGCGCTGCTGTCGCTGTCGCTGATCTCCGGCTGGCTGTTCCTGGACAACCTGTTCGCCCAGCACCTGGTGCACAAGACCCTGCTCGCCTGCGTGGCCTGGATCGTCTTCGGCGTCCTGCTGTGGGGCCGCACCCGCCTGGGCTGGCGCGGTCACAAGGCGATCCGCTGGACCCTGGCCGGTTTCTGCCTGCTGATGCTGGCGTATTTCGGCAGCAAGCTGGTACGCGAATTCATTCTGCATATCTGACAGGCGACCTATGAACACTCTGCCGTTAGGCCCACAGGTCGCGGTACTGGCACTGACCCTGGTGTGGTCGGCGCTGTTCAGCGCAGTGGATGCCGCCCAGCAGCAACAGGGCGGCACCCGCCGCAATGGCCCCAGAAGCGAACGTGCACTGATGCTGGGCGCCACCCTGGGCAAGCTGCTGGTGTTCGCCCTGGCCTCGCTGCTGGGCTTTGCCCATGCCGGCGAGCGCGGCTTCTGGCTGGCCTGCACGGCAGCGGCACTGGCCGTGCTGGTGCTCACCGACTACCTCCCCCGCCAGCTGGCCCGACGCTACCCCGACGTCCTGCTGGGCCTGGGCGAGAGCCTGCTCAAGGTGCCGCTCATGCTGCTGCAGCCACTGGCCTGGCTGCTCGATGGCGTTGCACGCCTGTTGCTGCGCCCCTTCGCGGGCAAGGTCACGGCCGTCACCCAGCATGACAATCGCCACGACACCCCCGGCGCCTCCGGTGCGCCGGACGAGGAACATGCCCAGCACAGGAGCGACCTGCTCGGCAGCCTTCAGGCGCTGGACAAGGTGACGGTCAACGACATCCTGGTGCCGCGCAACGATGTCGACGGGATCAACCTCGACGAGCCGATCGAAAAGATCATCGAGCAACTGATCGTCAGCCGTCACACCCGCCTGCCGGTGTTCCACAGTGATATCAACCAGGTCGAGGCGATCCTCAACACGCGTCAGATCAGCCACCTGCTGCCCAAGGCCGAGCTGACCCTGGCCAACCTGCTGGCGGCGTGCTACGAGCCATACTTCGTGCCCGAAAGCACCCCGCTGCAGCTGCAGCTGCTGAACTTTCACAAGCAGCAGCGGCGCCTGGGCGTGGTGGTGGACGAATATGGCGAAGTGCAGGGCATCGTCACCCTGGAAGACATTCTTGAAGAGATCGTGGGCGAGTTCGAGGAAGAGCACAGCCTGGACAACCCGCACATTCACCCGCAGCCCGATGGGCGCTACGTGATCGAGGGCAACATTTCGATCCGCGAGCTCAACCGCAGCCTGGGCTGGCACCTGCCCAGCGACGGCCCGAAAACCCTGAACGGCCTGGTGACCGAGGCGCTGGAAAGCATCCCTGCCAGCGCGGTGTGCCTGAAAATGGGCCGTTATCGCATGGAAATCCTCGAAACCGAGGACAATTGCGCCAGCCGCATACTGGTCTGGACCGTTTCCCGCTAGCTATACTCGAGCCCGCCGGCGCTTGCCCGCGGCAGGTGCCGGAGCCTTCGCAGCACTCGACAGGGAAACGTTCATGACGACCAGCAGCACCTATAACAACAACGATGAAACCGCAGCGCCCCCAGTCAACTCGCCCGCCCGGGTAGCCACGGCCAGCTTCATCGGCACCGCCATCGAGTTCTACGACTTCTACGTATACGCCACGGCAGCGGCCCTGGTGATCGGCCCGGTGTTCTTCCCGCAGACCTCGGGCACCGCGCAGATGCTCTCGGCCTTCCTCACCTTCGGCATCGCGTTTCTGGCGCGCCCGCTGGGTTCGGCGCTGTTCGGCCATTTTGGCGACCGCATCGGCCGCAAGTCGACGCTGGTGGCCTCGCTGCTGCTGATGGGCATCTGCACCACGCTGATCGGCGTGCTGCCGGGTTACGACAGCATTGGCGCCTGGGCGCCGATCCTGCTGTGCCTGCTGCGCTTCGGCCAGGGCCTGGGGCTGGGCGGCGAATGGGGCGGTGCAGCGCTGCTGGCCACCGAGAACGCGCCCAAGGGCAAGCGGGCGTGGTTCGGCATGTTCCCGCAGCTGGGCCCTTCGATCGGCTTTCTGGCGGCCAACGGCCTGTTCCTGACCCTGGCCATGACCCTTTCCGACGAGCAGTTCCGCAGCTGGGGCTGGCGCATTCCGTTCCTGCTCAGCGCCGCGCTGGTGATCGTGGGGCTGTATGTGCGGCTCAAGCTCGAGGAGTCGCCGGTGTTCGCCAAGGCCGTGGCGCGCCACGAGCGGGTGAAGATGCCGGTGGTCGAGCTGTTCGCACAGTACTGGGCGCCGACCCTGCTGGGCGCGGCGGCGATGGTGGTGTGCTATGCGCTGTTCTACATCTCGACGGTGTTCTCGCTGAGCTACGGGGTATCGACCCTTGGCTACAGCCGCGAGACCTTTCTGGCACTGCTGTGCTTTGCGGTGGTGTTCATGGCCCTGGCCACGCCGCTGTCGGCCTGGCTGAGCGACCGGTACGGACGCAAGCCGGTGCTGATCGTGGGTGGGGTGCTGGCCATCCTGTCGGGGTTCACCATGGAGCCGCTGCTGACGTCGGGGTCGACCGCGGGCGTGGCGCTGTTTCTGGCCATCGAACTGTTTCTGATGGGGGTGACGTTCGCGCCGATGGGGGCGCTGCTGCCTGAGCTGTTCCCCACGCACGTGCGCTATACCGGGGCCTCGGCAGCGTACAACCTGGGCGGGATCGTCGGAGCCTCGGCGGCGCCGTTCTTTGCACAGAAGCTGGTGGCCATGGGCGGCCTGAGCTGGGTGGGCGGGTATGTGTCGGCGGCGGCAGTACTGAGCCTGATTGCAGTGCTGTGCCTGAAAGAGACCCGGCATACGGAACTCTGAAGACAGGCTGCTGCGCAGCTATCGCGGGTCAGGCCCGCTCCCACAGGCATCATCACTGTTTCTGTGGGAGCGGGCCTGACCCGCGATGACGTACTAAAGCCTTACAGCTCTACGCTGACTGCCTGCGAAGCCCGGGTCGCCTTGGCCCGCGCGGCTTCGATCGACTCGTCACGCGCCAGGCACACGCCCATGCGCCGCTGGCCATTCACCTCTGGCTTGCCGAACAGGCGCAGCGCGGTGTCCGGCTCGCTCAGCGCCGCGCCGAGGTTGGCGAAGGCGGTCTGCTGCGAAGTGCCTTCCACCAGAATCACTGCCGAAGCCGACGGCCCGAACTGGCGAATCAGCGGAATCGGCAGGCCCAGGATCGCCCGCGCATGCAGCGCGAACTGCGACAGGTCCTGGGAGATCAGGGTCACCAGGCCAGTGTCGTGCGGGCGCGGCGAGACTTCGCTGAACCACACCTGGTCGCCCTTGACGAACAGCTCCACGCCGAACATGCCGCGACCACCCAGGGCCTCGGTCACCGCACGCGCCACGCGCTCGGACTCGGCCAGCGCCTTGGGGCTCATCGCCTGCGGCTGCCACGACTCCTGATAATCGCCCTTCTCCTGGCGATGCCCGACCGGCGCGCAGAAGGTGGTGCCGCCCACATGGCGCACGGTGAGCAGGGTGATCTCGTACTCGAAGTCGATGAAGCCCTCGATGATGACCCGGCCCTTGCCGGCACGCCCGCCTTCCTGGGCATAGTCCCAGGCAGCCTGCACGTCATCGACGCTCTTGAGCAGGCTCTGGCCCTTGCCCGACGAGCTCATCACCGGCTTGACCACACACGGGAAGCCGAGGTCTTCGACGGCCTTGCGGTAGTCTTCGAAGGTGTCGGCAAAGTGGTAAGGCGAGGTTGGCAGGTCCAGCTCCTCGGCGGCCAGGCGGCGGATGCCCTCGCGGTTCATGGTCAGCTGCGCGGCTCGTGCGGTCGGCACCACGGTAAAGCCTTCGGCTTCCAGCTCAACCAGGGTGGCGGTGGCGATGGCTTCGATTTCCGGCACGATGTAGTGCGGCTGCTCGGCCTCGATCACCGCGCGCAGGGCGGCGCCATCGAGCATGTTGATCACGTGGCTGCGGTGCGCCACCTGCATGGCCGGGGCATCGGCGTAACGGTCCACGGCAATCACTTCAACGCCCAGGCGTTGCAGCTCGATCACCACTTCCTTGCCCAGTTCGCCACAGCCACACAGCAGTACTCGGGTCGCGGTCGGCGACAAGGGGGTTCCGATACGGGTCATCTCAGGTCCTCAGAGGGAAGGAATCCAGGGCCGCCCCAGCACGGTGCAACCCGGTGAAAAGAAGCGCCATTTTACATGGCGCAGGCGTTCTTGCGTGCGCGCCAGGCCATCGCCAGCCACACCACCGTCACCCCGGCGAACTTGGAGCCCAGCGCGGTACCGACCACGGCCGGGGTCAGTGCGCCGATCATGCCGAAGAAGATGAAGGTATCCAGCGGGATGCTCAGCGCCGAGCTGAGCCACAGGCGGTCATGCAACGGGCGCTTGGTGATGCTGAACACCAGCCAGTCGATCAGCTCCGATACCGCGAACGCGGTGGCGCTGGCCAGGGCAATGGCAGGCTCGGAGGTGATATAGGACAGCACCAGGGCGCCAAGCATGGCCAGCAGGGCGCCGTGGCCGAAGCGGGTCTGCACCATGTCGCGCAGGATGAACACCAGCCCGCCCCAGGCGGACCAGATGACGTCCAGGTGCGGGGCACTGGAGAACGCGTAGTTGATCAGCACCACGCTGGCGATATAAGCAATCAGAAAGAACATAGAAACACCGGTTGGCAAGCCGTACAGGGTACTTGAGTGCCCCCGCACGGCCAAGCCCGGGATCAGCCGGCGGCCTTGCCCACCGTCATCACCAGCCCCGCCGCCACGGCGCGCTCATGGCACAGCACCAGCACCTGGCGTCGTTCGTCGTTGGCCATGCGGCCCCAGCGCGTGATCTCGCTGGCGGTGCGCTGGCAGCCGGTGCAGATATCCTGCTCGTCCAGCGCGCAGATATGCACGCAAGGCGAGGCCACCGGTCGTTCAGGGCTGCTCATCAGTCCTCCTGGGGTACAAGGTCACGGGCATAGCGCTGGGCGTTGTGCACATAGTGGGCAGCGCTGGCCTCGAGCAGTTGCTGCTGCGCAGGGGTCAGTTCGCGCACCACCTTGCCCGGCGAGCCGACCACCAGCGAACCATCGGGAATCTCGCGCCCCTCGGGCACCAGCGCATTGGCGCCGATGATGCAGTGCTTGCCGATGCGCGCACCATTGAGGATCACCGCACCGATGCCCACCAGGCTGTAGTCGCCGACCGTGCAGCCATGCAGCATGGCGTTGTGGCCGACCGTCACGCCCTTGCCCAGGGTCAGTGGCCAGCCCATGTCGGTGTGCATCACCGTACCGTCCTGCACGTTGCTGTTCTCGCCGATGTCGATCAGCTCGTTGTCGCCGCGCAGCACCGCGCCGAACCAGACGTTGGCCCCCGCCTGCAGGCGTACCTTGCCGATCAGCGTGGCGGTGGGCGCTACCCAGCTCTGTGGGTGGGTTTCGACGCGCAGGTCGCCCAGACGGTATTTCATGCGTGGTTCCTCACGGTGGGAAGGCGGCGGGTGGGCCCGCTCATCTTGTAGGGGTGCGCTCAGGCGGATGGTGCAGGCTGATGCGCGCATCGTAAAGCAGGTTGACCAGCTCGACGATCATGATCGCCGACAGGCCCCAGATCTTGTACTCGCCGAAACGGTAGCTGGGCACGTACCAGCTGCGGCCCTGGTAGTCGATGCGGTGGGTATGGTCGCGCGGGTCCTGGCGGAAGAACTCCAGCGGCACGCTGAACACCGCGGCAATCTCGGCATCGTTGGCGCGGTACTCGACATAGTCGGGAATCAGCCCGACAAACGGCGTGACCTTCAGCCCGTGCAACGAGACCAGCGGGCTCAGCGGGCCGATGACTTCGACCAGCCCGGGCGGCAGGCCGATTTCCTCCTCGGCCTCGCGCAGCGCGGTGAACACCAGGTCCGGGTCTTCGGGGTCTCGCCGCCCGCCGGGGAAGGCCACTTCGCCGCCATGGGTCGAGAGCCCCTTGGCGCGCAGGGTCAGCACCAGTTCGGGCGACTCGCTGCGGGTGATGGGCAATAACACGGCAGCCTCGGGGAACCGACGATCGGTCTCCAGGGTGCCCGGCGTGTGACTGCTCATTCGGCGAAGTAACTCGTCCAGCATGGTCTCTCTCGTTCTGTCGGGTCTCTGCATGATGCACCAAAGGCGCAGCCCGCCCAAGCCCCCGCGACAATCGCGCTTGCGGGCCTGCGCGCACTGGCGCGAAGATAGGCGCAGCCACCAGGAAGATAAGCATGAATTACTGCAGTGCGTGCGGCAAACCGGTCACTCATCGCATCCCCGACGGCGACAACCGCCTGCGTCATGTCTGCGATCATTGCCATACCATCCATTACCAGAACCCCAATATCGTCGCCGGCGTGCTGCCCAGCCATGGCAGCCAGGTGCTGCTGTGCCGACGCGCCATCGAGCCGCGACGTGGCTACTGGACCCTGCCGGCCGGCTTCATGGAAAACGGCGAGACCATGGAACACGCCGCCCGCCGCGAGGCCGACGAGGAAGCCTGCGCGCGCCTGGGGCCGATGGCCCTGTACCAGCTGTTCGACCTGCCGCACATCAACCAGGTGCACGTGTTCTACCGCGCCGAGCTGGCCGACCTGGCATTTGCGGTGGGCGTCGAGAGCCTGGAAGTGCGCCTGTTCGAGGAAAGCGAGATCCCCTGGGACGAGCTGGCTTTCAGGACCGTGAGTCGTGCCCTAGAATGCTACTATCTCGACCGCCAGGGGCAGCATTACCCGGTACGCACCGAATGCCTGTCCCCGCGGGTCGAACCGCTCACTTGAACCCCAACGTCGCCACTTTCAGGGATACCGTTTCATGCGCTGGTTGCTTGCCCTCTTCTGCCTCGGTGTGGCGTCGGTGTCCCAGGCGGCGTTCACCGAAACCATTGTGCGAAAACCGCTTGGCCAGGTGACGCCCTCGACCCCGGCGCCCACCCCCTCCGGCGCCCCGTTGATCGACAAGGTGCTGGTGATCAAGTCCGAACGCCGCCTGCAACTGATGAGCGGCGACACCTCGATGAAGAGCTACCGCATCTCGCTGGGCAAGCAGCCCACCGGTGCCAAGCTGCGCGAGGGCGACAAGCGCACGCCCGAGGGGTTGTACTGGCTCGACTGGCGCAAGGTGTCCGACCGTTACAACCTGGCCATCCACGTCTCCTACCCCAATGTCAGCGACTCGGCCCGTGCCCGCCGCGAAGGGGTGAAGCCGGGCAGCATGATCATGATCCACGGCACACCGGACAGTGCGGACTACCCCGAGGCGCTGTTCCACACCCTGGACTGGACCGAAGGCTGCATCGCCATGACCAACCGCGACATGCGCGAAGTGTGGAACCTGGTCAGCGACGGCACGCTGATCGAGATTCGGCCCTGACCGAGCGTGCCCCTTCCCCGGCTCCTACCTGCCGCCCCCCCAAACCTGCAGGAGCCGGCCTTGCCGGCGAAAAAGCGCCCACTGGCGAATCACCAATTGAAGGACCACCGCACCGCGTGCTCTCCGGCCTGCAGCCACTGCCCGCCGACCAGCACCGGATACAATGCCGCCCCCTGCTCCACCTGCCCTTGCAGCGTACCGCCTGCCACCCCCGCGTCCAGCGCCAGGTGGTGCTGCCCCGCCGCAGCCAGTCGCGCCGATAGCCGCCAGCCTTCGTTGCACACCACGCGCACCTCGCCGCGCCCCAGGGCCAGCGTCCATGGCGCCACCAGGGCCAACTGATCCGCCACCAGCGCACCCTGCCCGCTCACGCACCGCGCGCCACGCCCACTCAGTGCCAGTTGCCCCGACCACTCACCCCCCAGGCGATACGCCGAAGCCACACGGCTGGCCGGCCCCTGCGGCATGACGCTCGCTTGCCAGTCCCACGGCCAGCCGCGCAATACCAGCCCCCAGCGCTGGCCCTGATACCCTGCCTGCACCTGCACCGCCCACGGGCGCACCTGCCAGCTCAACGGGCCAACGTCGCCGATCCGCCCGGCCTGCCCCTGCCACACGCTACCGGCCACGCCCTGCGCAGGCCACGGCGCAGCCTTGAACAACCAGCGCGCCGGCAACCCCGCCAGCAACGTCAGGCAGAACACCAACAGCATCCACCCCAACCTCCTGCGGCTCATCGCGCCAGCACCAGATCGAAACTCAGGCCCGACGGCGCCTGCTCCAGCCCCCATTGAAGCGGCTGAACGCCTTCACGCTGCAAGCTCAGCAACCACGCCTGAAGCCGCCGCTCGTCCTTGACCTGGCCGCGCACCTGCCACCCCGCGTCAACCGGCTGCACGTCGCTGAGCACGAGCTGCTGCGCCGCAGCCGACTGCTGCAATCGCTCCAGCGTCACCTCGGCGCCTGAGTGCATGGCCGTCGCCGAGGCGGCCAGTTCGCGCCACTGCGAAAGCTCGCGCCATTGGCCAAGGCCTTCGCGCACCACCAGGCTCAACAACAAGAGGGCCACTGCGGTCCAGGCCAGCGGCATCAACCAGCGCCGTGCGGTGACGCTGCTCATGCTCCTGCCCCCAGGTCGAACACCAGTTGCACGGCATCTGCCGTGGTCGGCTGCACCGCCACCTGCGCCCCGGCACTGGCGGCCATGGCAGCCCACGGCGTGTCCGACGGTGCCTGCGCACCCTGCAACTGCAAGGTCCAGCGTGTGCCATCAAACCGCGCACGCTGCAGCCGCCAGCCAGGCTGCGCCGAAAGCCACTGCACCATGGCGCCCTGCAATGCCTCCAGCTGGCGCAGTCGCAGGTTGCGCTCATCCCGCGTCTGACGCTCGCGCTTGAGCCACTGCGTAGCCTGGCGCGGGGTACTCAGCGGCCCGGTCACGGCCACCACCTGCGACTTGTACAGCGTGACCTGGCGCCACTGCAGGCCGAGCCACAGGCCACACCACACCACACCCAGCACGGCGCAGGCCGTCGCCAGGCGCCGTTGCCCCTGTGCCAGGTGCGGTCGCGCGCGGGGCGTGCGGCGCAGCTCGAACAGGCCGGGCAGACGTTCCAGCGCCGCCAGCGACGCCGGCCACGCGCCCTCGAATGCCTGCACCTGCCTGTCGCACCACACCGGCGGCGGGGTTGCCCCCAGCGCCGTCGGCCAGGCCAGCCACGCCTGGCGCCGGTCGGCGCCACAACTCTTGAACAGGCTCAGGTCCGGGCTGCGTCGCCAGCACCAGGCATCGCCGGGGGCAAGCTCCGGCAGCAGCTGGAACTCCGCCCAGCAGCGCTCGACCTGCAGGCCCCAGCCCTGGCAAGCCTGCAACCAGCCCGCCAGGCGTTGCCGGTCAATCACCGCCAGCTCAAGCCATCCCGAACCTCGCGACACACAACCGACATGGATCGCCTCGGCTGGCTGCAACACGCGATCTTCAAGCAGCAATGGCCACTCTTCACGCTTGAGACCCGGCGGCGCCTGCAAATGGAAGTGCGCGCATTCACTGCCCGGCACCACCAGCGCCACGCGATCGGCACCTTCCGGCGGTTGCCCGTGCCCCGCGCGCAGCACCTCACCGGCCCTCACCTGCAGCCAGCTCCAGCCGGCCTCATCGGGGCGCACCAGCAACCACGACCCAGGCTGGCGCCGTCGCCAGTATCGAATGTCAATCATTGGCTCTCCGGCAGGGCAAACGTACACACATAGGGGGCTCCATCACGCTGGAACTCGAGCCGTACACCACGATCGGGCGCAGCGCGTTCGGCAGAGGGCCAGGCCAGCCAACGACTGCCCTGGCGAAATTCGAAAACGGGGCTGGACACCCCGGTCAGGCTGTCGCGCAGCACCCAGTGCGGGCGCTCGACGGCATACAGGTCGGCAGAGGTCTCCAGCAGCAGGCGTGCATCGCGCCGGTCATAGCGCAGGCGTTGGCGCTGCAAGCGCGAGCCGCCTTCGGCCGCCGGCCACGCCGCCAGCGCCACCCATTGCAGCTGCAACTCGGCAGGCTGCCAGTCCAGCCAGTTCAAGGCCAGGGGCAGGCGCTGCTCGTACAACTGGCGCAGCACCGTGGCGTCGAAGCGGCGCTCCAGCCCGAGGCAAAAGCTCAGCACCGGGCTCGCCTGCGGCGCTTGGTCGAGTCGCTCACGTACGCTCAGCCAGCCATTGACCAGCGCCGCCAGCAGCACGCCCAGTACAGCGGTCAGTGCCAGCGCCACCAGCAGTTCGAGCAGGGTCAGGCCCTGCTGCCTGCGCCTCACGGGCGCACCAGAAACAGGCGGTACTGACCCAGCGGCTCACGTTCATCGCGGTCGGCAAACAGGCGCAGTTCGCCACCGCGCAGGTTGCGCACGCCGGTGGAACCCAGTTGCAACCGCCAGTGGCAGGTGCCCGGCCCCTGACGCAGCTCGCCGCTACTCAGTGCCTGCGCCGGCCAGTACTGCTCCACCACAAAGCGCGCCTGCAGTTCCCGGGCACACAGGCTGCCCAGCCAATGCTGCTGCACGCCCTGCTGCACCACCAGGCGCTGGCGCAGTACCTGGCTGCTGATGATCGCCATGGTCGCGGCGATGCCCAGGGCCACGCTCACTTCGAGCAGAGTGAAACCACGCTGGCGGGCCTTCATGGCACGTTCACCACCTGCAGGCCGGCAGCATGACGCCAGTGCCAGCGCTGCCGGCCCTCGGCCCAGCGCCACTCCAGCCTCACCGGCCGGGCCAGCCCGGAGGGGGTGAATATCACCCGTGGCGTGCTGCCCGCAGGCCAGTCCGGGCGCAGCCCGGCCGGCCACTCGCCCAGCGCCACCGGCTCCACCTGCCACTGGTCGCCCTCGACCAGGCGCACGAACTCGGGCCGCTGCCCGTTCCAGCGCAGGCCGCGCACCTGCCCGCCATGCAGGGCCAGGTCGGCCTGCGCCCGCGACGCCGCGGCCAGGCGCTCCAGGGCCTGGTGCAAAGGCGCCTTGGCACTGTCGAGCGAGGCCACCGCCAGGGCGCTCATCAACCCGGCGATGGCGATCACCACCAGCAGTTCCAGCAGGGTGAAGCCACGCTGGGCCGGCATGCCTAGAGGTCCCAGTTACCAATGTCGGCATCGATCCCCTCGCCACTCTCCACCCCGTCGGCACCCAGCGAATAGATGTCGATGCGCCCATGCTGGCCCGGCGCCCGGTACTGGTACGGTGTGGCCCACGGGTCCTGCGGGAGCCTGCGAATATAGCCATCGGCCCGCCAGGCACGCGGCACCGGCTCGGCCTGCGGCTTGCTCACCAGGGCCGACAGCCCCTGCTCGGCGGTGGGGAAGCGCAGGTTGTCGAGGCGGTACATGTCCAGCGCCTGCTCCAGGCTCGACAGGTCGGCCATCACCTTCTGCTTCATGGCCTTGTCCTGGCTGCCCAGCACACTGGGCGCCACCAGCGCGATCAACAGGCCGATGATGAAGATCACCACCATGATTTCCATCAGGGTGAAGCCGTGCTGGCGGGAACGTCGTGTCTGCATGGTAGTGCTCCTATTAAAGTGTGAGGCCCTGGTTGAGCTGCATGATCGGCAACAGCACCGCCAGCACGATGAACAGCACCACCGCGCCCATGACCAGGATCATCAGCGGCTCGAACAACGCCATCACGGTGTCGACCTGACGGGCAAAGCCGCGCTCCTGGTTGTCGGCCACGCGCTCGAGCATGTCGGGCAAGGTGCCGCTGGCCTCGCCGCTGGCGACCATGTTCAGCAGCATCGGCGGGAACTGCCCGCTGGCATCCAGCGCGCGGTGCAGGCTGACGCCGCCTTGCACATCGACCTGCACCCGCTCCAGCGCCAGGCGAATGCGTCGGTTTTCCAGGGTGGCGGTGGCCACCTGCAAGGCTTCGAGCAGCGGTACCCCGCTGCCGACCAGAATCGCCAGGCTGCGCGACAGCCGCGCGCTTTCCAGCACCCGCAGCAGCGCACCCACGCGCGGCAGGCGCAACAGCAGGTCGTCACGGCGCAGGCACCAGTGCGGCCGACGCAGCAGCCGCGCCGCGCCTGCCGCCCCCAGCACCGCGGCGCCCAGCAGCCACGGCCCGGCCAGCAACAGGGCTTCGCTGGCGCCGATCAGCAGGCGCGTGATCAACGGCAGGCTCTGCCCGGAATGGGCGAATTGTTCGGTCAGCCTGGGCACCACGAAGCTCATCAGGCCGACCACCACCGCCAGCGACACCCCCATCAGCACGCACGGGTAGATCAGCGCGGTACGCGCCTTGTGCTGCTGGCGCTGCACCTGCTCAAGGTGGTCGGCCAGGCGTTCCAGCACCTGGGCCAGGCGCCCTGAGCGTTCGCCGGCCTCGACCAGCGCGCAGTACAGCGTTGAAAACACCCCGCCCTGGCGTGCCAGGCTGCGGGCCAGGCCCAGCCCCTCTGCCAGCGCGCCGCGCACCCCCACCAGCAGATTGCGCAGGGCCGGCTCCACCAACTGCCGCTCAAGGGTGGCCAGGGCATCCACCAATGCAATGCCGGCCCCTGTCAGCGTGGCCAGTTGCCGGGTCAGTTCACACAGCTGTGCGCGGCTCACGCGCTGGCGCCGTGGCAACACCTGCGCGTTGCCCTGCACCTGCAACTGGCGCGCGAACAGCCCCTGCTCGCGCAGCAACTGGCGGGCATGGCGCTCGCTTTCGGCCTGCAGGCTGGCCTTGAGGGTGCGCCCGGCGAGGTCAACGGCCTGGTATCGGTAGGTCGGCATGGCTCAGCCCTGCACCGCGCGCAGCACTTCGGCCAGGCTCGTCTGGCCCTGGCGCAGGCACTCGCTGGCCATGCCGGCCAGGCTCTGGCGCCGGCCCTGCAGATGCGCCTGCATGGCCACCTCACTGGCCCCGTCATACAGCAGGCCGATCAGCCCGGCGTCCAGCTCGATGAACTCATACAGCCCCAGCCGGCCGCGATAGCCGCTGCCCTGACACTGCGCGCAGCCCACTGCGTGATAACTGTGCTCAAGCTCGACCAGCTCCGGCCACAACGCCCGCTCGGCCGCCTGCAATGGCTGCGCCACGGCGCAACTGCACAGGCGCCGCACCAGGCGCTGGGCCATGACCCCGCGCAGGCACGAGGCAATCAGAAAAGGCTCCACGCCCATGTCGCGCAGACGCGTCACCGCGCCCACCGCACTGTTGGTGTGCAGGGTCGAAAGCACCAGGTGGCCGGTGAGGCTGGCCTGCACCGCAATCTGCGCGGTTTCGCGGTCGCGGATTTCGCCAAGCATGATCACATCCGGGTCCTGGCGCAGAATCGCGCGCAAACCGCTGGCAAAGGTCAGCCCGGCACGCGGGTTGATGGCGGTCTGGCCGATGCCGGTGATGGCGTACTCCACCGGGTCCTCGACGGTGAGGATATTGCGGCTGCCGTCGTTCAGGCTGTTGAGGCTGGCGTACAGCGTGGTGGTCTTGCCCGAACCGGTCGGGCCGGTGCTCAGCACGATGCCGTTGGGTCGCCCCAGGCAGGCGCGCAGGCCCGCCTCGACGGCACCGGGCATGCCCAGGTTGCCCAGCGAGAGCAGGCTGGCCTGCTTGTCGAGCACGCGCATCACCACTCGCTCGCCGTGGATACCCGGCAGCGTCGAGACACGTACATCGACCTCGCGCCCACCCGAGCGCAGGGTGATGCGCCCGTCCTGGGGCTGGCGCTTCTCGGCGATGTCCAGGCGCGCCATGACCTTGATCCGCGACACCAGCATGGCCGACAGCGCACGTGGCGGGCGCAGCACCTCGCGCAGGTGGCCGTCGACCCGCAGGCGCACCACCAGGCTCTGCTCGAAGGTTTCCACATGGATGTCCGAGGCCTGCTGACGCAGCGCCTCGCCGAACAGCCCGTTGATCAGGCGGATCACCGGGGCTTCGTCATCGCTTTCGAGCAAGTCCTCGACCCGCGGCATCTCGCTGATCAGGCCGTCCAGGTCGACCTGTTCGCCAATGCCCTCGATCAGCGCCGCCGTGGCGTTCTCGCCGGCCTGGTACAACTGGCCCAGGCGCGTGTCGAACTCCCCCGCGTCGAAATGGCACACGGTCTGGGGCGCGCCATACACCCGCAGCAGCTCGTGCAACTGGTCGCTGTCGACATCCGGGCGCAGCCACAGGCTCCAGCCGTCGGCGCCAGGCGCCATGGCCAGCCCGCCCTGGCGCGCCAGGCGATAGGGCAGCAACGGCTTCACCAGGTGCCCTCGTCCAGGCGCTGGCGGCTGGCCGGGAACACCCGCAGCAACTCGCTGCCATCGGCCAGGCTGGGCAGGGCAAGCGGCGTGGTCTGTTGCAGGTTGCGGTATTTTTCGCTGCTGAGGCTGGTCAGGCTGGCCCCGTCACGCAGGATCCGCGGGCGGATGAACACCATCAGGTTCTGCTTCACGCCACGGCTGGCATCGGAGCGGAACAACCGGCCCAGACCGGGGATATCCCCCAGAAACGGCACCTTCTGATGGCTGGAGGTGACCTCGTCGCTGATCAGCCCGCCGAGAATGATCAGGCCGTTGTCCTCGACCATGACCTTGGTCTTGATCTCGCGCTTGTTGGTGATCACGTCGCTGGCCGCAGCGGTGTCGGCAATCGACGAGACCTCCTGCACGATGTCCAGGCGCACGGTGTTGTCACTGTTGATCTGCGGCTTGATGCGCAGTTTTACACCGACCTCCTTGCGCTCGATGGTCTGGTAGGGGTTGGTGTTGTCCTGGGTTACCGAGCCGGTCACGAAGGGCACTTCCTGGCCGACCAGGATCGACGCCTCGGCGTTGTCCAGGGTCAGCAGGGTCGGGGTCGACAGCAGGTTGAAGCCACTGTTGCTCTTGAGTGCATTGACCAGCATGGCGAAGTTGAAGCCGCCGCCGAAGTTGCCGATGCCGGCCGTCACGCCGTTCACGCCCGACAACAGTTTGCCCAGCGCCGCGTTGTCGCCGCTGGCCACGGCCCCGGCAATGCCGGTGATGCTGGCACCGCCGGTACCGAAGTTGACTGCGCCGGCACCGAATTTCTCGTCGGCGAACAGCCACTGCACGCCCAGCTCCTGGGCCCGCGAGTCGGACACTTCGGCGATGATCGCCTCGACCACCACCTGCGCACGGCGGATGTCCAGTTGCTCGACGATGGTGCGGTAGGCCGCCAGCTCGCTGTCGGGCCCGACCATGACCACGGCGTTGGTACCCTCCTCGTATTCCAGGCGAATGCCCGAAAGGTTGACCGGCACGGGCGCCTTGGCGTCCTTGTCAGCTTCGCCCGGCGCAGCGCCGGCATCCTGGCTGAGGCTGCGCAGCACCTTGACCACCTCGCCGGCATTGGCGTGACGCAGGTAGATCACCTGAGTGTTGGAGCTGCGCAATGCGTCGCCGGGGCGGTCCAGCTGCGCCAGCAAGGCACGCACGCGCTCGCGGCTGTCGGCACTGCCGCGCACCAGCAGGGCATTGCTGCGCGGGTCGGCGACCACCTGGGCACTGTCGGCGCCCTGCTCGCGGGCCAGCAGGCGGGTGATCAACTGGCTGGTATCGCTGGCGCTGGCATGGTGCAGCGGCATCACCTGCAGCGGCTCCTCGCTGACCTGATCGAGCTGGCGCAGCAGGCTGTCGATGCGCTCCAGGTTGCTGCGCCAGTCGGTCACCACCAGCAGGTTGGCGGCCGGGTACGGCGTGATCACCCCCACACGGGGGTCGATCAGCGGCTTGAGGATCGCCAGCATCTGTTCGCTGGCGGCGTTGCGCACGTTGAACACCCGGGTGGCGATGCCATCGCTGCCGGCCTGGGCCTTGCGCCCGCTCTCGACGGGCACCGGCTCCAGCCGCGCCGCCTGATCGGGCACGATCTTCACGCTGCCGTTGGGCAGGTCCACTGCAGCAAAGCCCTGGGCCCGCAGCTGGGCCAGGAAGATATCGTAGATCGCCTCGCTGTCGTGACGGTCCACCGTACGTACCGTGACCTTGCCTTTTACCCGCGGGTCGACGATGAACGTGGTCCCGGTGATGCGCGACACGCTGTCGATGAACTCGCCCAGGTCGGTGTCGACGAAATTCACCTCGTACAGCGGTGTACCGTCTTCGTCCGCTACCGCTTCGGGCTCGTCGAACGCCCAGGCCAGGTTGAGCCCCAGGGCCAGTACGCCAGCCACGCAGAATCTTGCGATCATCCCTTCATCCTTGGCGCTTGAAGCCGGTCACGGCGGGCCGTGGCGGCCAGGGCAAGCGCTCGCGCCGCCCCTGGTTGTCGAAAATCAGGCCATCGTCATCGATGTCCTGCAGCACGATGCCCGGTGCCAGGCGCTGGCCGCGAACGTAGGTACGCACCGCCTGCTCGTAGCGCAGCACTACCACTGTGGCGCTGGCGGGCACGGCCTTGAGGCCGCCCAGGTAATGCACGGGCAAGCGCGTGAGCGGCAGCGCGTCACTGGCCGGCGGCGCCTGCCAATGCCCGACCAGCAGGCCGGGCAGCTCAGCCGGTTGGGCCTCTGCGGCCGGCGCCGGCAGCGGCTCGCGGGCGGCCAGCAGCACGCACTGCGCAGCCAGCCAGCCGGCCAGGCTCAACAGCACGCCGTCGAGCACGCGGCCCGGGCTGATCAACTGGCCAGCCCGCGCGGGTGCCAGCCAGGGTGGCCCTGGACGTAACGCACCTGCGGCAGGGCCAGCGGCGGCAATTGCCAGCCCGGTGGCTGCTGCACCAGCCATGCTTCCACCCGCTGCCACAGTGGCTCGCCGGCGTCGCTGTCGAATTGCAGGCCGAAGGTGCGGCACTGGCCATCCTGTACGGCTACCCCGGAGACCCGTTTGCCGCCCGGGCTGTAGCTGACCTGCCAGGGCGCGCTAAACCAGCGCGGCAAATCCTGGCTGTTGTCGAGCAGCAGCGGCGTGCCGAACAGTTGCTCGGCAGCGTTTTCCAGCACCTGCTGTACCTGGCGTGCCGGCACCTGCACCACCGGGGCCGGGTAGCTGCCGGTGAGGCTGATCAGGTGTTCGCGGGTGATCGGCTGGCCGGCCGCCAGCGGGCTGTCGTAGCGCAGCCCCGGCAACAGCACCGGTGCCCCGCTGTCATCGGCCAGCGCCTGGTGCAGCAGGTTGTCCCAGCTGCCGCCACGGGTATCGCGTCGCCACAGGTTTTGCGGTGCCTGTGCCAGGGGTTGGTCGAGCCAGGCGGCATGCCCGGCGCGCTGTTGCTGCAACTGCGCGCGCAACGGCTCGACCCGCGCGCGGGCAGCCGGCGTGAGGCGGTGTTCGAAGGCGGGATGAAACTGCGCGGTGAACTGCCAGCGCCCGTCGCGATGCAGGCAGTTCACCGCGAACACGCCGCTGGCACGGTTGCCGGCCAGCAGCACCGGCACCTGCTTGCCGCTGGCCTGCAGTACCGAGACGGGCTGCGGCCACAGGTCCTGGCCACGAGCGCACAGCAGCAGGTCGGCGTCGCTCAGACGCTCGGCCAGCCACAGCCCGGGGCCGGTGCCCACGTCCGCCAGGGCGATCACCAGGTCCGCCGCCTGGCGTGCCTGTTCGAAGGCCGGCAGCAGCGCCTGATACCACTGTTTGAGGGATGCGTTCTGGTCGCGGGCGTACGGGTCGGTAATGCCGACCACCGCCACCCTCACGCCGCCGCGGTGCAGCACAGTGAAGGCCGGCGTGCCCAGGGCCTGGGCGCGTTCGGGGGCCAGCCCCGCACCAAGCACGGCCTGACCGTACTGGCGATACAGGCCGGCGCACTGGCGCGGCCACAGCACCCGCTCATCGCTGCTCACGCGTACCTCGCTGCCCAGCATCCGGCTGCCCTGCACGCCACTGGCGCCCTGGGTCAGGTAGGCCAGGCCACTGCCGTTCCAGCCCTGGCCATTTTCCAGGGTCAGGCAGTTGCCCCGCCCCGCCGCCTCGCGCAGCTGTTCGAGCAGGGCACCCAACACCGCATACCCGCCGGTCTGTACGCCTTCGGCAAGGCTGGCGTCGAGCAGCGGGTTGAGCTCGGCACGCCCCTGGCGGGCATTGATACCGCTCATCCACGGTGCCTGGCCAAGGTGGCTGACCGGCCCCAGGCGCGTCGCCGGCACCACGGGCATGCCGGGCTGGCGCGCATCCAGGGTGTCGGCGAAATACAGCAGCTCCACCGTGCCGGCCTCTGCCGTCGACGGTGTGGCCAGGCTGGAACAGGCGGTCAGCAGCGGCGCCATTGCGCCAACGCCCATCCAGCCCAACACATCGCGTCTGTACATGCTCGCCATCTACTCCATCGCCCTCGGGCTGATCAACTGTCGCAGCGGATAGTGCGGCGAGGGGATTACAGTTTGATGGCAGTTATTCGACAGGGCGTACAAAACCCCATCCAAATCAAATGGTAAGGATTCATTTCCTTAAAGGTCTGTTCACAAAACTGCCAATCAATCATCACACTCGCTCTCTACAGTGCCGGTTTCCGTAGAAGCCACTTCACCCAACAAGGATATGAAGAGATGAGTCGAGACACCGGCGACAACCTGGACCGCAACACCAGTGGCAACCTGCCAATGGCGACTGTCCTGGATGCCTACCTGAGCCGCCGCAGCGTGGTGCGCGGCAGCCTCGGTGCCGCGATCGCGATGATTGCAGGGACGGGCCTGAGCGGCTGCTTCGACAGCGGCGGGGGCTCGAGCCACAAGCCGACCCCTCCGGTGGAACCCGAGAAACCGAAACTCAAGCTGGGCTTCAATTCCATCGCCGGTTCGCGCACCGACGCCTGCGTGGTCGCCGACGGCTACAGCGCCTACGTGCTGGCACCCTGGGGTACACCGCTGAACAGCGCGGGCAACCCGTGGAAAAGCGACGGCACCAACACTGCCGCCGACCAGGCCAACGCCATGGGCATGCACCATGACGGCATGCATTTCTTCCCCATCAACGGCAGCTCCGACGACGGCCTGCTGGCGATCAACTTCGAGTACATCGATGCCGACGCCCTGCACCCGGCCGGCCCGACCGTGGACGGCAGCGGCAAGCGCCCGGCCGAGGAAGTGCGCAAGGAAATCAACGCCCACGGCGCCGGCGTGGTGCGCCTGAGCAAGGTCAACGGACGCTGGCAAGTGGTCGACAACGACCCGCTCAACCGCCGCTTCACCACCGC
Organism: Pseudomonas sp. VE 267-6A; assembly: GCF_024126555.1. Lineage (NCBI taxonomy): Bacteria > Pseudomonadati > Pseudomonadota > Gammaproteobacteria > Pseudomonadales > Pseudomonadaceae > Pseudomonas > Pseudomonas sp. VE 267-6A. Next base: position 81,903 of record NZ_JAMYBY010000010.1, on the reverse strand, counting down.
CACGCTGATGGACCTGGCCGGCCCGCTGCGCGGCAGCGACCACGTCAAGACCGTGTTCTCCAACACCGGTACCCAAGCCCGCGGCACCAACAACAACTGTGGCAATGGCTTCACCCCGTGGGGCACCTACCTCACCTGCGAAGAGAACTGGCCAGGAATTTTCGTCAACACCAGCGGCGCCGTGCCGGACGATCAGCGCCGCATCGGGGTGAGCACCAGCAAGGGCAACTACGCCTGGGAAAGTGCCGCCGGCGATGCCAGCGAAGTGGACGGCGAGTTCACCCGGTTCATCCTTGACCCCACCGGCGCGACGGCCACCGACGACTACCGCAACGAAGCCAGCACCTACGGTTACATCGTCGAGATCGACCCCTATGACGCCAGCACCCGTGCGGTCAAGCGCACCGCCCTGGGGCGTTTCCGCCATGAAGGCTGCTGCCCGGCGCTGCCGGTAGCCGGCAAGCCGGTGGTGTTCTACATGGGCGACGACTCCAACAACGAGTACCTCTACAAGTTCGTCTCCACCGCCCTGTGGGACACCGCCGACGCCAACCCGAGCAACCGCCTGGCTACCGGTGCCAAGTACATGGACGACGGCAAACTGTACGTGGCGCGCTTCGACGCCGACGGCAGCGGCCACTGGCTGTTGCTGGACGTCGCCACCACCACCAAGGCCGGCACCACCCTGGGCGCGCTGTACACCGACCTGCCGGGCATCATCCTCAACACCCGTGGCGCCGCCGATGCCCTGGGCGCAACGCCTATGGACCGTCCGGAGTGGACCACGGTCAACCCGCTCAACGGCGACGTGTACCTGACCCTGACCAACAACAGCAAGCGCACCCCGGCCACTGTCGACAACGCCAACCCGCGCGGGCCGAACAAGCATGGCCACATCATCCGCTGGCACGACAGCGACGACCACCTGAGCTTTACCTGGGACATCTTCGTGTTCGGCGCCAACGCCGCCGGCAGCGCCGACATCAACCGCTCGGGGCTGACCGAACTCAACCAGTTCGCCAGCCCCGACGGGATGAGCTTCGATAGCCGCGGCATCCTGTGGTTCCAGACCGACAACGGCGAATCGACCCTGACCGACTACACCAACGACCAGATGCTGGCGGTGATCCCCACCGACCTGGTCGATGCCAGCGGCAAGCAGGTGCCGATCAATGCCCAGAACCAGGTCGACCTGCGCCGCTTCTTCGTCGGCCCCAACGGCTGCGAGGTGACTGGCATCGCCTTCACGCCGGACAACAAGTCGATCTTCGTCAACATCCAGCACCCGGAGAACTGGCCGTCGACCGACGTCGCAACCACCGTCACCCCCGCCGGCACCACCGTGCGCCCACGTGCCTCGACAGTGGTGATCCAGCGCAACGATGGCGGTGAAATCGGCGTCTAGACCCGACCGGCACCGCTGCCCTTACCAGGGCAGCGGTTCGCGCCGGGTTACCCGCACCTGCTGCACCGGCACCAGGGCATGCCACTGCACCACGCCACGGGCATGTACCTGGTACTGGCTGCGCAGCACGTGAGCGTCCTGCTCGATCTCCAGCTGCAACAGAAAGTCCCCGCTGTTGAGCAACAACCCCTCACTCAAGCGTTCGAAGGTCGCATCGTCCAGCGCACCGAGTGCCTGGCGCAAGGCGCCGGCATCCCGGTAGCCGGTGGCCGGGCGTGCAGTGACCACCCGGCTCAGCAGTGAGCGGCTCATCTTTCCCTCATACAGCGCCTCCAGCAACGGCAACTGTTCAAGGCTCAGCGCATTCGCATTGAGCCGCCAGTGCGTGGTTTCGGGCAACGCACACAGCTGCGGGTAACGGGCCTGGCGTTGCGGGTCGGGGCCCAGCAGCAGGTTCAACTCGCTCATGTCCAGCATCATCTGATTGGCCGCCAGGCGCGGCGGCGACTGGCGCAGGTAATGATCGTTCTCGGCGCCCTCACGACGCGTCTGGTGATCGCTGTCGATCCAGTCGGCCAGGGCCTGGGCCAGCTGCGCGGCGGCCATGTCGCCGCCCAGCAGGTACTGCAGTTGGCGTTCGGCACGCTCGGCATCCTCGCCCACCAGGCTGTTGACGTTGAAACAGGTGTGCAGGTCGCGGATGCGCAGGGTCGCCGAACCGCCGTCGAACGCATACGGCAGCGCCTGGCCACGCAGCGCCTGCCAGAACAGCGGGCTGGCACGCCAACTGGGGTCTTGCAGGGCCTGCTCGGCAAAGGCCAGCCCGGCCCGCTCCAGCCCGCGCGCCTGCACGCGCTGCTGCACCAGGCGCACCGCATCGACCTGGGCGCGCCCCTCCTGTACCAGCCATGCCAGGCCACCGGCGATCATCGCCAGCACCACCAGCACCATCAGCAATGCCGCGCCCTGCTGTCGCTTGCCACCCATCGTCACGCTACCTCTGCCAAAGAGCGGCCAGTCAACACGGCGGATGTTTCAGGCACATGGCAAAGGCGTTGCCCGTCACCTTTGCGTCATAAAGCGCAGGCAGGATAAACCCTTCTTTTTCATGACCTTGGAGTGCTTCACATGGGCGGTATCGGGATCTGGCAACTGGTTATCGTGTTGATGATCGTGTTCATGCTGTTCGGCACCAAGCGCCTCAAGGGCCTGGGCGCGGACGTGGGCGAGGCGATCCAGGGCTTTCGCAAATCCATGGGCAACGGCCCGCAGGCCGACACCCCGGACGCCCCTGCCCCGGTGCAGCAGGTACAGCAGGGGCAACCGGAACAACGCAACTGATGTTCGAGATCGGCTTTACCGAGCTGCTGCTGGTGGGCGTGGTGGCGCTGCTGGTGCTGGGCCCCGAACGCCTGCCGGTGGCGATGCGCACCGTGGGACGTGGCGTGGGCCAGGCCAGGCGTGCCATGGGGGCACTGCGTGCACAGGTGGAGCGTGAGCTCGACACCCAGGCACTGACCCAGGAGCTGGATGCCGAGCCACTGAGGCGTCTGGAACAGGAACTGCGCCAGGGCGTGAGCCTGCAGGCGCAGCCGACCCCGACTTCGACCAATGGACCCTGCCCATGACTGATACCCAAGCGGGCATGCCCCTGACCGCCCACCTGACCGAACTGCGGCGGCGCCTGGTGCGCTGCCTGCTGGCCGTCACGCTGGTGTTCCTGGGTTTGTTCCCGTTCGCCCAGACCCTCTATACCGCCGTATCCGAACCCTTGCGCCGTTACCTGCCCGAAGGCGCGAGCATGATCGCGACCAGCGTGACGTCGCCGTTCCTGGCGCCCTTCAAGCTGACCCTTATGGCTGCGCTGTTCGTCGCCATGCCGGTGCTGCTGCACCAGGTGTGGGGGTTCGTGGCACCGGGGATGTACCGCAAGGAACGGCGTATCGCCTTGCCATTGCTGGTATCGAGCATCGTGCTGTTCTATGCCGGCATGGCCTTCGCGTTCTTCGTGGTGTTTCCGATGATGTTCGGTTTTTTTGCCAGCGTGACCCCGGCCGGTGTGTCGATGATGACCGACATCAGCCTGTACCTGGACTTCATCCTGGCGCTGTTTCTGGCGTTCGGGCTGGCGTTCGAGATACCGGTGGCCACCTTCATCGTGGTGTGGGCGGGGGTGACGGATGTGGCGACACTGCGCAAGAGCCGGCCTTACGTGATCGTCGGATGCTTTGTGGTGGGCATGCTGCTGACCCCGCCGGACGTGTTTTCACAGACCTTGCTGGCGGTGCCGATGTGGATACTGTTTGAAGTGGGGTTGCTGGCGTGTGCGGGGGTGCAGCGCAAGCAGGAGCAGACGATGGAGGTTGCCTGATCGGACCTCTTCACCGGCAAGGCCGGCGCCTACAGGGTGTTGCGTCGCACATGAACCCTGTAGGAGCCGGCCTTGCCGGCGAAGAGGCAGACCTGCCAATCAGAAATCAGCGAGCTGCCAGACCTCGTAGGCCGGGGTCTCGTAGGGGTGGCTCGCCTTCAGGGCCGCGACTACCGGCCCCACCAGCGCATCGTCCACCACCAGCTCGACCCGCCACTCCTCGACCTGCTCGACCACCCCGCTCTGCCCGATGAACGGCTGGCTGCCGCTCAACGGACGGAACTGGCCCTGGCCCAGCACCTGCCACGCACAGCTGTCGTAGGCGCCGATGCGTCCGCCACCGGCGGCGAACACAGCGGCCTTGACCTGCTCCACATGGCTGGGCGGCACGAAGAAGGCGAGTTTGAACACCCTCAGTTCACCCAGGCCCGCGCGTTGCGGAACATGCGCATCCAGGCGGCGTCTTCGTTCCAGTCATCCGGGCGCCACGAGTTCTGCACCGCACGGAATACCCGCTCAGGGTGCGGCATCATGATGGTGACGCGCCCGTCGCGGCTGGTCAGGCCGGTGATCCCGCGCGGCGAACCGTTCGGGTTGGCCGGGTAGGTCTCGGTGACCTTGCCGTGGTTGTCGACGAAACGCAGGGCCACGCAACCGGACAGGTCGGCTTCCAGCAGTGCCTCTTCGCTGGCGAACTCGGCATGCCCTTCACCATGCGCAATGGCGATCGGCATGCGCGAACCGGCCATGCCCTGCAGGAAGATCGAGTTGGACTCCTGCACCTGGACCATCGCCACGCGCGCCTCGAACTGCTCGGAGCGGTTACGCACGAAGTGCGGCCAGAACTCGCTGCCCGGGATCAGCTCGTGCAGGTTGGACATCATCTGGCAACCGTTGCACACACCCAGGGTGAAGCTGTCGCTACGCTCGAAGAAGCCCTGGAAGGCGTCGCGGGCGCGGCTGTTGAACAGCGCCGACTTGGCCCAGCCTTCACCGGCACCCAGCACGTCACCGTAGGAGAAGCCGCCGCAGGCAACCATGCCCTTGAACTCGTTCAGGTCGACGCGACCGGCGAGGATATCGCTCATGTGCACGTCGATGGCGTTGAAGCCGGCACGGTCGAACGCCGCAGCCATTTCCACCTGGCCGTTGACGCCCTGCTCGCGCAGTACCGCCACCTGTGGGCGAATGCCCTTCTTGATGTAAGGCGCCGCGATGTCGTGGTTGACGTCGAAGCCCAGCTTGACGCTCAGGCCCGGGTTGTCTTCCTCGAGCAGGCCGTCGAACTCCTGGTCGGCGCAGTCGGCGTTGTCGCGCAGGCGCTGGATCTGGTAGCTGGTCTCGGCCCACTGGCGCTGCAGCAGGCGGCGGTCGCCGGTGAACAGCACTTCGCCGTTCAGGCTGATGGCCACGTCGGCACAATTGACCGGCTTGCCGATCACCGCCACGCAGTCTTCGCCAAGGCCGGCGGCGCTGAACTGGGCCAGCACGTCCGGGGTGGCGTCCTGGCGCACCTGGATCACCGCACCCAGCTCTTCGTTGAAGAGGATGGCCGCGACTTTCTCGCGCTTGCCGGTCAGGGTGTCCAGTTCCAGGTTCAGCCCGCAATGGCCGGCGAAGGCCATTTCCAGCGCGGTGGCCAGCAGGCCGCCGTCGGAGCGGTCGTGGTAGGCCAGCAGGTGACCGTCGGCGTTCAGGCCCTGGATCACCGCGAAGAACGCCTTGAGGTCTTCGGCGTCGTCGACGTCCGGTGCCTGGCTGGCGAGCTTGCCGTGGGTCTGGGCCAGGATCGAGGCGCCCATGCGGTTCTGGCCGCGACCCAGGTCGATCAGGATCAGGTCGGTTTCGCCCTTGTCCATGCGCAGTTGCGGGGTCAGGGTCTTGCGGATGTCGGTAACCGGGGCAAAGCCGGTCACGATCAGCGACATCGGCGAGGTCACGGTCTTCTCGCGACCTTCATCTTCCCAGCGGGTCTTCATGGACATCGAGTCCTTGCCCACCGGAATGGTCAGGCCCAGCTCGGGGCACAGTTCCATGCCCACGGCCTTGACCGCGTCGTACAGGCGCGCGTCTTCACCGGGATGGCCGGCAGCCGACATCCAGTTGGCCGACAGCTTGATGTCGGACAGCTTGCCGATGCGCGAGGCCGCCATGTTGGTCAGGGTCTCGCCGATCGCCATGCGCCCGGACGCCTGGGCGTCGAGCAGGGCCAGCGGGGTGCGCTCGCCCATGGCCATGGCTTCGCCGGTGTACACGTCGAAGCTGGTGGCGGTGACGGCCACGTCGGCCACCGGGACCTGCCATGGACCGACCATCTGGTCGCGGGCGACCAGGCCGGTGATGGTGCGGTCACCGATGGTGATCAGGAAGTTCTTGCTGGCCACGGCCGGGTGGCGCAGCACGCGCTGTACCGAGTCGGCGAGGTCCAGGGTGCTCGGGTCGAAATCGTCGCCCAGCTCGGCTTCGCGGCTGACCGAACGGTGCATGCGCGGGGCCTTGCCCAGCAGCACTTCCAGCGGCATGTCCACCGGGCTGTTGCCGAAGTGGCTGTCGGTGACGGTCAGTTGCGGTTCGGCAGTGGCTTCGCCGACCACCGCGAACGGGCAGCGCTCGCGTTCGCAGATGGCGGTGAAACGCTCCAGGTCCTTGGCGTCGACCGCCAGCACGTAGCGTTCCTGGGACTCGTTGCTCCAGATTTCCAGCGGCGCCATGCCCGGCTCGTCGTTGGGCACGTTGCGCAGCTCGAAACGACCGCCACGGCCGCCGTCGTTGACCAGCTCGGGGAAGGCGTTGGACAGGCCGCCCGCGCCGACGTCATGGATGAACGCGATGGGGTTGGCATCGCCCAGCTGCCAGCAGCGGTCGATGACCTCCTGGCAGCGGCGTTCCATTTCAGGGTTCTCGCGCTGTACCGAGGCGAAATCGAGGTCGGCAGAGCTGGCGCCGGTGGCCATCGACGAGGCAGCACCGCCACCCAGGCCGATCAGCATGGCCGGGCCGCCGAGCACGATCAGCTTGGCGCCGACGGTGATCTCGCCCTTCTGCACATGGCCTTCGCGGATGTTGCCCATGCCGCCGGCGAGCATGATCGGCTTGTGGTAGCCGCGCACTTCTTCGCCGTGGGGGGTGTTGATCGACTGCTCGAAGGTACGGAAGTAACCGGTCAGTGCCGGGCGCCCGAATTCATTGTTGAACGCCGCGCCGCCCAGCGGGCCTTCGATCATGATGTCCAGCGCGGTGACGATGCGCTCCGGCTTGCCGTAGGGCTTTTCCCACGGCTGTTCGAAGCCCGGGATCTGCAGGTTGGACACGGTGAAGCCGGTGAGGCCGGCCTTGGGCTTGGCGCCGCGACCGGTGGCACCTTCGTCGCGGATCTCGCCGCCGGAGCCGGTGGAGGCCCCCGGGAACGGCGCGATGGCGGTCGGGTGGTTGTGGGTCTCGACCTTCATCAGGATGTGCACCGGCTCCTGCACCGCGCCGTACTGGCGGGTTTCAGGGTTCGGGAAGAAGCGCCCGGCGGTGGAACCGACGATCACCGAGGCGTTGTCCTTGTAAGCGGACAGCACGCCTTCGCTGTGCATCTGGTAGGTGTTCTTGATCATGCCGAACAGGCTTTTTTCCTGGCTCTGGCCGTCGATATCCCAACTGGCGTTGAAGATCTTGTGGCGGCAGTGCTCGGAGTTGGCCTGGGCGAACATCATCAGTTCGATGTCGTGCGGGTTGCGCTTGAGGCCCTGAAAGCTAGTGACCAGGTAGTCGATCTCGTCTTCGGCCAGGGCCAGGCCCAGCTCGACGTTGGCTTTTTCCAGCGCGGCGCGGCCACCGCCGAGGATGTCGACGGCGGTCAGCGGCTTGGGTTCGGCATGGCTGAACAGGCCGGCGGCCTCTTCGAGCCTGCCCAGCACGATCTGGGTCATGCGGTCGTGCAGCAGCTCGGCGACGGCGGCCACATCGGCCTCGCTCAGTTCACCGCCGACATAGAAGGCAGTACCACGCTCCAGGCGCTTGACGTTCTCCAGGCCGCAGTTGTGGGCGATGTCGCTGGCCTTGCTCGACCAGGGCGAGATGGTGCCGAAACGCGGCATGACCAGGAACAGGCGACCGCTGGGCTCCTGTACCGGCACGCTCGGGCCGTACTTGAGCAGGCGCGCGAGCACATGCTGTTGGTCGGCACTCAGCTCGCCGTCAACCTCGGCGAAATGGGCGAATTCAGCGTACAAACCACTAACAGCGGGGACTTTCTGGCTCAGTTGCTCGAGTAATTTACCGTGGCGAAAGGCAGAAAGGGCAGGAGCGCCGCGCAGGATCAACATCGTCGGGACAGCCTCAGGAAGGGGGTGTGCTTAGAGGCCGTGCATTCTAGCCTAAACCGCCGCCGACGGCACCCGAAACGCTGCATCGGCGACAGGCCGAATGTCGGCAAGCCGACAAGAGTGCTTCACGAGATGACAAAAACCCGTCCCGACGCGGTTTTATCGGGCTGTGCTAGCAGACAAGCCGGATGTTGTCGAGATATGGCGCGGCAGGTCCTTTGCGTATACTGCACCCTATGTTTGCCCAGACTGCTTTGCGCCAGCGTTGTGCCAAATGGCTCATCGCAACCGGACTCTTCCTGATGCTCGGTGCCTGTGTTGAAAAACCCAGCACCCTGGAGCGTGTCAAGGAGGACGGCGTGCTGCGCGTGATCACCCGCAACAGCCCGGCCACCTACTTCCAGGACCGCAACGGCGAAACCGGCTTCGAGTACGAGCTGGTCCAGCGCTTTGCCGACGACCTGGGCGTGAAGCTGCAGATCGAGACCGCCGACAACCTCGACGACCTGTTCAACCAGCTCGGCCAGCCGAACGGCCCGGTGCTGGCGGCAGCGGGCCTGGTAAGCAGCGAGCAGCGCAAGCAGCAGGTACGTTTTTCCCACCCGTATCTCGAAGTCACCCCGCAGATCATCTACCGCAACGGCAAGCCCCGCCCCACCGACGCCGGCGACCTGGTCGGCAAGCGCATTCTGGTACTCAAGGGCAGCAGCCATGCCGAACAGCTGGCAGAGCTGAAAAAACAGTACCCGGCCCTGCAATATGAAGAGTCCGACCAGGTCGAGGTGGTCGACCTGCTGCGCATGGTCGACGAGGGCCAGATCGACCTGACCCTGGTCGACTCCAACGAAGTGGCGATGAACCAGGTGTACTTCCCCAACGTGCGGGTCGCCTTCGACCTGGGCGACGGGCGCGACCAGCGCTGGGCGGTGGCGGCCGGCGAAGACAACAGCCTGCTCAACGAAATCAACGAATTCATCGACAAGGTGCACAAGAACGGCACCCTGCAACGGCTCAAGGACCGCTACTACGGCCACGTGGACGTGCTCGGCTATGTCGGCGCCTACACCTTCGCCCAGCACCTGCAGCAGCGCCTGCCGCGCTACGAGAACCACTTCAAGACCTCGGCCAAGAAGGAACAGGTGGACTGGCGCCTGCTGGCGGCGATCGGTTACCAGGAGTCGATGTGGCAGGCCGAGGTCACCTCCAAGACCGGCGTGCGCGGGCTGATGATGCTGACCCAGCGCACCGCCCAGGCCATGGGCGTGTCCAACCGGCTCGACCCGCGCCAGAGCATCGAGGGCGGGGCCAAGTATTTCATGCATGTGAAGAAGGAGCTCGATGACGACATCGAGGAGCCGGACCGCACCTGGTTTGCCCTGGCCGCCTACAACGTGGGCAGCGGCCACCTGGACGATGCACGCAAGCTGGCCAAGCGCGAGGGGCTGAACCCGAACAAGTGGCTGGACGTGAAGAAGATGCTGCCGCGCCTGTCGCAGAAGCAGTGGTACAGCAAGACCCGCTACGGCTATGCCCGTGGCGGCGAGCCGGTACATTTCGTGGCCAACATCCGGCGCTACTACGACATCCTGACCTGGGTGACCCAGCCGCAGCTGGAGGGCAGCCAGGTGGCCGAAGGCAACCTGCATGTGCCGGGGGTCAACAAGACCAAGCCGGCCGACGCTTCGCCGCCGCTCTAGTTTGCAGCGCCTGTATCGCGGGTCAAGCCCGCTCCCGCAACAACGGGGGAGCGGGCTTGACCCGCGATGGTCACACCACGGTTATCAGGCCTTGGCCCGCCGAGCCCTGAAGAACTCGGTCAGAATCGCCCCGCACTCCTCGGCCAGCACCCCGCCCTCGAACAGCACCCGGTGGTTCAGAAACCCCTGGGTAAAGAATTGCCCCTGGCTCTGCACGATCCCGGCCTTGGGCTCCAGGGCGCCGAACACCACGCGGTTGACCCGCGAATGCACGATCAGCCCGGCGCACATGCTGCACGGCTCCAGCGTCACATACAGCGTGCTGCCCGGCAGCCGGTAGTTGCTGGCCGCCTGCGCCGCCGCGCGAATGGCCACCATTTCGGCGTGCGCGCTGGGGTCGCTGCCGCTGATCGGGCAGTTGAAGCCTTGCCCGATCACCTCGCCGTGCTGCACCAGCACCGCGCCCACCGGCACCTCGCCCAATGCAGCCCCCTGCGCCGCCAGCTCCAGCGCCAGGCGCATGAAGTGCTGGTCGCGGCTGCGGTCGATGATCTGCGGCTGACGCATCACGCCACCTCGATGGCGGCCATCAGACCGGTTTCCATGTGATCGATCACGTGGCAATGGAACATCCAGGTGCCGGGGTTATCCGCCACCAGCGCCACCTGCGCCCGCTCGTTCTTGCCCAGCAGGTAGGTGTCGGTGAAGTACTGCTCCGGGATCTTGTGGCGATTGGAGCTGAGCACCTTGAAACTCATGCCGTGCAGGTGGATCGGGTGCTGGTACTGGGTCATGTTCTTGAGCTCGAAGATGTAGCTCTTGCCCTTCTTCAAGGTGGCAATCGGCCGGTCGGAACAGGTCTTGTCGGTGATGTCCCAGGCCTGCCCGTTGATCTGCCACAGGCTTGGCGGCTTGCCGTTCTCGGTATTGACCGACACCGAGCCTACCCACTCGAAATTGAAGTTGATCTTCTCGGCGTTGGCCAGGTCCGGCTCGGCGATGGGGTTGGCCGGCAGCGCTGGTGGCCAGTCGCCCGGTGCCTCGCTGCTGGCCACCGAACGCAGGGTGCCCAGGCGCACCGAGCCGTCGCGCAGCGACAGCTCCTCACCGGCTGCCGGCATGCGGATGGCCAGGCAGATGCGCATGCCGGGGCCCAGCCAGTAGTCCTTGCCCAATGGGCGCGGGGTGATCGGGTTGCCATCCAGCGCATAGATACGCGCCTCGAAGTCGCCCTTGAGGTTGATGCGGTAGGTCAGGGTGTTGTCCAGGTTCAGCAGGCGCACCCGCACGATCTGCCCGGCGGGCATTTCCACCACCGCGTCGGGCTGCCCGTTGATGGTGATCAGGCGCCCTGCGGTGCCGCCACGGGCCGCTTCGCGCGGCACGCTGAACTCGACGAAGTTGCCCTGCTCGTCCACGTGCCAGTTCTTCAGGCTCAGGGTGCGCTCGTGCTTGAAACCGGTGGGCTCGCGCTCCTCCACGATCAGCGGGCCGACCAGGCCGCGGCCCAGCTCTTCGCTGCTGTTGACGTGGGGGTGGTACCAGAAGCTGCCGGCATCCGGCACGCGGAACTTGTAGTCGAAGTACTCGCCCGGCAGCACTGGCAGCTGCGACACGTAGGGCACGCCGTCCATTTCCAGCGGCAGGCGGATACCGTGCCAGTGGATGGTGGTGGCCACCGGCAGGTGGTTGATGAACCGCACCCGCAGCCACTGCCCCTGGCGCACCCGTAGCTCGGTGCCCGGCGCGGACGGGCCGAACGCCCAGGCCTGGGTGGTGTGCCCGGCCACCAGCTCGACGTCCAGCGGCGCGGCGATCAGTTCATAGTCATGCCCGGCCTGCTCGTCCTCGACCTTGCCCATCCAGTAACGTGCGGCGCCCCCGGCGCCCAGGCCAACCACCACCAGGCCAGTCAGCCCCTTGAGCATTTGTCGACGGGTAAAGGACATCGGAACAGGCACCTCGTATCGCGAAAACAGCCTGCCAGCCATGACCGGGCTGGCGGTAAGGGCGAATACGATACACCTGCATTTGCGAAACTTTAAGTGAAGAGTTGCCCCGGCAGCGGCACACGATGCCGCACCCACCCGCGCAGCACTATCTACCGCACCTGCCCGCTGGAGCCAGCCCATCCTGCCATGGCCCAGACCAAGGAAGGATCGCCATGCCCCAGCCCCCCAACCCACAACGCGCGCAGCTTCAGGAAATTGCGCGCCAGCTCGTCGTCAACTGCCCGGACATGCGCCAGATGGCCCGTGAGGTGGCCGTCGACGCCCTGAAGAAGTTCGCCCGCAGCAGCCTCGATCCGGACACCGTGTACCTGCACCGTTTCAAGGCGGCCCAGTCCAACCCCAGAAGCTTCAGCGGCTGGGAGCACCGTGAGCTGCCCTACCAGTCGCTGACGTTGCCGCAACTGGTGATGCAGCGCTTCGACGCCAACGACCAGGACAACGCCGACCTGCTCGGCTACCGCACCGGCTTCTACCGCGAAGGCGCGCATGCCGGGGTGTTCGACGAACGCAACGAAGTCCCCATGGCACCGGCCGATGTGCTGCACTACTTCTGGCAGATCGACTTCAGCTCGGTCTTCAGGCAGAAGATGCAGGCGTTCTGGGCCGACAGTGCAGAGGCGTTTCGAAGCATGGCCAAGGCCAACTTCCTGAGCAAGGTGGTGGAAGCCTGCGAACACGCAGACCTGCCCGAACAGCGCAAACGCTACCGCCTGCTGGCCCGGGCACTGGCCGGCGTCACCGACTGGCCGCCCACCCTCGAACAACTGCAGCAAACGCATGTTCCCGACCAGGGGGTGCGCCTGCATGCCTTCGACATCGGCGGCTACGTCGCCAGCGACATGCTGCGTGCCGTGCTGCCCGATGGCTACCAGGTGCTGTACATGCCCGGCGAGGTCACGGCCCTGCACCTGTTTGCCAACCCTGCGCAGCTTTACTGGTGGGTGCTGCAGAACACCAATGCCGCAGATAACCGCGCGCGCCTGATGGCCCACTTCGCGTTGTCCAGCCATGCCGAAAACCCCGCCGGGGTCGGGCTCGAGCATCTGATCGACCTGCTGTTCTCCAACTGGGCCGGCAGCGCACACGATGCCATCAACCTGCTGGACAAGCCGGTCGACCAGGATGCATTCAGCTACCTGCGCGATGCGGCGCGACAGCGCATGAGCGACGACGCGCACTTCGCCCTGCGCTCCAACGCCGACCTGCGCAAACAGATGTGGGTGGCGGACCTGCACGCCTTTACCCGGTTCGCCGGGGCAATGGCCGCCTTCGACTGGCCGGTTGCACTGGCTGCCGTGGGCGCAGGGCTTGGCGAGACCGGCCTGTCCATCGACGAGGCGATCAACGGCCACACCACTGCCGAACGCCAAGCGGGCGTCATCGGCGCCGTACTGGCCTCCATCGACACGCTGTTCAACGCGACGCTGCTCGGCGAGGAGACCGGTGAAGCGATACGGATCGACAGCGAGGTGCCCGCCGTCGCCGAGCCCTATGTGGAGGCCGAGGACGAACCCCTTGCCACTGCCGAGGATATTGAGGCCCAGGTGCCCGCCCCCCTGCGACCGACACCGGCTTCCCAGCGCCTGGCCACCTTCGAGACCAATGCCCTGCTCGACGGCGAGAAACCCGGGGTCGGCAAGATGCAGGGCATCTACTCGCTGGCCGACGGTTTCTATGTAGCGATCGGCGATTTCGCCTACCAGGTGCGGTACGTGGGCGAGCTCAAGAGCTGGGTGGTGATCGACCCGAACGCGCCCTTTTCGTTCTACCGCAACGTGCCCATCCGGCTCACTGCGCAACAGCAGTGGGAGCCCGTCGCACAGGGCCGCCTTCTGGGGGGTACACCGCGCTTTCGCCTCAAACTGTGGGGTCGCAGCGACTACGCGCCACCCCCTGCCGAACGTATCCCCACGCCCTACGAGTTGCTCCCACGCCAGCAGGCACAGCTGCGTTCGGTGGATGACGAACAGCTCAGTGGCATTACCTACCGGGCCAATCAGCCACACCTGGAACAAGCCTGCGACCTGTTTCGCACACTGCGCAGCAAGCTGCTGAACGACGCCAGGGAGTACCTGAGCACGGTGGAGCTGCCGCCACGCCCGCAACTGCCGCTGTTCGAAAGCAACCCGGCGCCCAAGCAGATCTTGCGTGGTTGCTACTCCCGCTGCGACGGCGTGGTGATCGGCGAATGCCACGCACACCTGGGCAGCAAACGCTTTCTGATCGACAACATGGCGCAACTGCGCAAGCAGAAGGTCAAGGTGCTGTACCTGGAGCATCTGCTGACGGACTTTCACCAGGCCGACCTCGATGCGTTCAACCGCACAGGCAACATGAGCCAGCACCTGCGCGACTATGTGGCCGAACTGGACCGAAGCCAGGCCACCGACAGCAGCGGACGCTATACCTTCCAGCAGGTGATGCTCACCGCACAGGCCAACCAGGTCCGCCTCCAGGCCATCGACTGCATGGCCAGCTATCGTCAGGCCTGGCTGGCCACCCCGCCGGGCCCGATCCGCCAACAGATGATGAACTTCTTTGCCCATCGGGTCATTGCAGCAGACCAGGCCCTGCACCCCAGCAGGTGGATCGCCTTCGTGGGCAACACCCACACCAATACGTTTGACGGCGTGCCAGGGCTTGCCGAGCTGCAGGGCGCCATCGGCCTGCGCATCGAAGACATCGAGTGCGGGCTGCCTGTGCGATTCGGCGTGGACCCCGGTATCCAACCCGACCAGGCGGCCAACCTGGCGGCGGTCAAATGCGACCTGCTGCTGCAGGTGCCCATTGCTCCCGCACACGGCGTGGCACGCACCCTGGAAGAAAAGCTGCGCGCTGTCGGCTCCTTCAGTTTCACCCAGGTGGAGGGGACCTTGCAGATGATCCACCGCAGCAAGGACCTGACGCTGCACTACACCCCCATCCAACGGGACGGCACGTTCTACTACATCGATCGGGCGAGCTGGCCACGCGTGGACAAGCGCCGCATGCCAAGCCTGGCGCAACTGTCGACCCTGGTGACATCCAACGGGCTGACCTTCGTGCCACTGTAACGGCGCCGCCCAGCTTTGCTTGCTGCCTGAGCGGGCCGGGCTGGCTGGGCGGCCCGCACTACTTACTTACCGCACGCTGCTCGCCGCCCCCGGCCAAGCTGGCCCCTCGCCCCTGACACGGAAGTACCGCCATGCCCCTGACCGCCCAACAGACCCACGACCACGAACAGCTGCAGAACCTGGCCCGACAACTGGTCAAGCATTGCCCCGACATGCGCCAGATGGCCCGCGAAATCGCCAGCCATATCCTGAAGAAACACACCCGCAGCACGCTGGACCCGGACGCGGTGTACCTGCACCGGTTCAACACCGCGCATAGCAGCCCGCGCACCTTCAGCGGCTGGGAACACCTCGGCCCGCCCAGCGAATCGCTGACACTGCCGCAACTGGTGATGCAGCGGTTCGATGTCAACGACCAGGACAACGCCGACCTGCTCGGCTACCGCACCGGCTTCTACAGCCGCGGGCCGGGTACAGGCCTGTTCGATGAGCGCGATGAAGTGCCGATGGCCCCGCGCGAGGTACTCGACGAGCTGTGGAAGGTCGACTTCTGCAGCGCCTTCCACCAGGACCTGACCCGCTTCTGGGCCCGTCATTCGGACAACTTCCGCACCCTGGCCAAGGCCAACTTCCTGAGCAAGGTGCTCGAAACCTGCGCGCACCAGACCGACCCCGCCCGCCTGGCACGCTTGCGGCGGGTGGCCACTGCCCTGGCCGGTGACGCCAGCTGGCCGCCCTCGCTGAGCCAGTTGCAACAACAGGCCAGGCCGGTGGCGGGGGTGCGCCTGTGCACCTTCGACATCGGCGGCCATGTGGCCACCGATATCCTGCGGGTAGAACTCGACGACGGTTACCAGTTGCTCTACATCCCGGGCGAGGTCGACGCCCTGCACCTGTTCGCCAACCACAGCGAGCTGTACTGGTGGGTGCTGCACAACACCAATGCGGCGCAGAACCGCGCACGCTTCATGACCCACTTCGCCCTTGCGGACCACGGCGAAAAAGCCAGCGCGGTGGGGCTCGAGCACCTGATCGACGTGCTGTTCAACAACTGGGGCGGCAACGGTCACGACGCACTCAACCAGTCGAACACGACCGTGCATGGCGACGGGTTCACCCACCTGCGCGATGCAGCGCGTCAGCGCATGATCGACGATGCGCACTTCTCGCTGCGCTCCAACGCCGACCTGCGCAAGCAACTGTGGATCGGCTACCTCAAGGCCTTCGGCACGTTCGCCAGTGCCATGGCCGCGGTCGACTGGCCGGTAGCGCTGGCTGCCGTGGGCGCCGGGCTGGCCGAAACCGGCCTGAACATCGATCAGGCGGTCAACGGGCACACCACTGCCCAACGCAAGGCCGGCGTGATCGGCGCCGTGCTGGCGGCCATCAACACGCTGTTCAATGCCACCCTGCTCGCAGGCCCGGCCGTCACCGGTGAAATCGCCGAGATCGAACCCAGCCTGGACGCGGCCACGCACACTGCACCCGTCGAGCCCGAACACACGCCAATGGCCACCCCGGCGGAACTCGCCGAGTGGGCACCTGCGCCGCTGATACCGGCCGAGCGCTCGCAACTGCTGGCCCCGTTCGAAACCAACGTGCTGCTGGACGGGCACGCCACCGGCAGCGGCAAATTCCAGGGTATCTACACCCTGGACGATGGCTTCTATGCCCAGATAGACGGGTTCCCCTATCACGTGCGCTACATCGGCGAGCTGCGTTCATGGGCGGTGGTCGACCCGCAAAACCCCTACTCGTTCTACCGCAACGTGCCCATTGGCCTGAACGACGAAGGCGTATGGCAACCGCTGGAGCAGGGTCTGAAAGGCGGGGCGCCACGCTTTCGCCTCAAGCTCTGGGGCCAGGCCCAGGTACCCGCGCCCGGCCCGGAACGCGTGCCCACCCCCTATGAAGTCGACAAGGCGCTGCAGCCCGAATTGCTCAAGGCCTCCAACGGTGGCGAGGAGTCGAACCTGAGCGGGCGCACGTTCTCCCCCAACAACCCCGCCCGCGAACAGGCCTACGCGCAATTTCGCACCTTGCGCGACCTGCTGGTCGACGACGCCGAAGCGTTTTTCAGCACCGCAAGCCTGCCGCAGCGGCCACCGCTGCCAACATTGGCTGCCGATGCCAGCGCCAGGCAGATCATTCGCAGCGTGTACGAAAACAGCGAGGGCCTGGTGGTCGGCGAAGCCCATTCACAACTGGGCAGCAAGCAGTTTCTGATCGAGAACATGGCCCTGCTCAAGCAGCAGAAGGTGCGGGTGCTGTACATGGAGCACCTGATGACCGACTTCCAGCAGGCCGACCTGGACCTGTTCAACCAGACCGGGCAGATGCCCCAGGCACTCAAGACCTACGTGACCGATCTGGACCGCGGCTGGCACACCGACCCCGCCCAACGCTACACCTTCATGCAGGTGCTCAGGAGCGCGCAGAAACAGGGCATCCGGATACAGGCCATCGATTGCATGGCCAGTTACCGCCAGGCATGGATGGGCCCCCGACCACCCGCGATTCGCCAGAAGATGATGAACTTCTTCGCCCACCGCGTGATCGCTGCCGACCAGGCTGCCCATGGCGCCGGCAAATGGGTTGCACTGATGGGCAACACCCACGCCAACACCTTCGAGAGCGTGCCCGGGGTCAGCGAACTGCAAGGTGTGATCGGTGTGCGCGTCGAGGACATCGAAATCGGCAGCAGCGCAAGCGTCGGCCGCGACCCGGGGCTTTACGCAGTGGACGACGGTATCCGCGAAACCCGCGTGCAGGGCGACCTGCGCCTGCAGGTGCCGATTGCCCAGCCGCCCTCGGCATCGGGCACGCTGGAAAGCCGGCTGGCCAAACCGGGGGCGTTCGGCTTCAAGGACATCGACGGCAAGATGACCCTGATACACCGCAGCAAGGACCTGGCGCTGCACTACACGCCCATCGCAAGGGACGGTGAGTTCATCTATATCGAACGCGCCAGCTGGCCATGGCTGGACAAGCGACGCCTGCCGGACCTGTCGGAAATGGCCTTCCAGCTGTCCCGGTACGGCTTGAAGTACGTGCCGCTGTGACGCCAGGCAGGCGGCGATGAAAAAAGGGCAAGGCCGCCTGGCCTTGCCCTTGCTTTCGCCTCGCGGCAACCGGGCCGCTAGGCCTGGTGCGTCAACTAGTGCTTGAACATCACATGGCGCACGGTGGTGTAGTCCTCCAGGCCATACATCGACATGTCCTTGCCATAGCCGGAGAGCTTGGCGCCGCCGTGGGGCATTTCGCTGACCAGCATGAAGTGCGTGTTGACCCAGGTGCAGCCGTATTGCAGGCGTGCGGCCAAACGGTGGGCGCGGCCCACGTCGCGGGTCCACACCGAGGAGGCCAGGCCGTAGTCCGAATCGTTGGCCCACGCCAGGGCCTGGGCCTCGTCGTCGAAGGCGGTGACCGTGACTACCGGGCCGAAGATCTCATGGCGCACCACCTCGTCGTCCTGCCGGGCGCCGGCAAGTACGGTCGGCTCAAAGAAGAACCCTGGCCCGGCGACACGCTGGCCACCGGTCACCACCTCGATGTGCGACTGCTCGCGGGCGCGCTGCACAAAGCCTTCCACGCGCTCCAGATGCTGCTGGGTGATCAGCGGCCCGAGCTCGGTGTCAGGGTCGTCCTGCAGGCCGTAGCGGATGCTGGCCACCGCCTCGCCGAGCTTCTTCACGAACGCCGCGTACACGCCCTTCTGCACATACAGGCGGCAGGCGGCGGTGCAGTCCTGGCCGGCATTGTAGAAGCCGAAGCTGCGCACGCCTTCGACCACGGCATCGATATCGGCATCATCGAACACGATCACCGGGGCCTTGCCGCCCAGCTCCATGTGCATGCGTTTCACGCTGTCGGCGGTGCCGGCGATGATGCGGCTGCCCGTGGCCACCGAGCCGGTCAACGACACCATGCGCACCTTGGGGTGCCCGGTCAGGGGCTTGCCGACACTCGGGCCGCGGCCGAAGACCACGTTCACCACGCCTGCCGGGAAAATCTCCGCCATCAGTTGCGCTAGCTTGAGGGTGGTCAGCGGCGTCTGCTCGGACGGCTTTAGCACCACGGTATTGCCTGCGGCCAGGGCCGGCCCGAGCTTCCAGGCGGCCATCATCAGCGGGTAGTTCCACGGTGCGATGGAGGCCACCACGCCCACCGGGTCGCGGCGGATCATCGAGGTGTGCCCTTCCAGGTACTCGCCGGCGGCACTGCCTTGCAGGCAGCGGCTGGCACCGGCAAAGAAGCGGAACACGTCGGCCACGCCCGGCAGCTCGTCGTTGAGCGCCGCCGCGTAGGGCTTGCCGCAGTTGTCCGCTTCCAGGCGCGCCAGCTCCGGGGCGTGGGCGTCGATCGCATCGGCCAGTTTGAGCAGCAGCAGCGAACGGTCCTTGGGGGTGGTCTGCGACCAGCTGTCGAACGCCGCATCCGCAGCGCACACCGCGGCATCGACCTGGGCCAGGCTGGCCTCGGGGATCTCCACCAGCGTGGCCCCCAGGGACGGGTTGAGCACCGCCAGGGTTTCGCCTTCACCGGCGATGAGTTGTCCATTGATCAGCAGGCAGGTTTGCATGGGTTCTCCTGTGCGGCGAGGTTGGCCGCCGCCATAAAAAAGTCGCAAGCGCCCCGTGCCCGCAGCCGGGCTGCGCACAGGGGGAGCATTACAGGGGGGCGGGCGCCGGGCGCCCGCAGCTTCAGAGTGCGGCTTCAGGCACTGCCGTGCTGAACAGCCGGGTGCGCCAGGCCAGGTACACCAGCCCCAGCAGCACCCAGCAACAGCCGAGAATCAGCGCGTCGGCATCCAGGCTGATCAGCATCCAGCCCGAGGTGAAGGCGCCGGCCAGGGGGAAGATCACCCCGCGGACCACGCCGGCCTTGTCGCCGATGCTGCGGTCGAAGGTCAGTTTCAGTGCGCACAGGTTGACCGAGGTGAAGGCCAGGAAGGCGCCGAAGTTGACCAGCGAAGTAGCCGTGGCGATGGTCAGGCCGAACCCGACGAAACCGAAGGCCCCGCACAGGGCGATGTTGAATACCGGGGTCCTGTAGCGCGGGTGCAGCACGCCGAACAGCTTCTGCGGCAGCTGATTGTCGCGGCCCAGGGCATACAGCAGACGCCCCACGCTGGCCTGGAACGACAAGCCGGCGGCGAAGTGGGCAATGATGATGCCGGTGAGTACCACGCCGAAGAACAGGTCGCCACCGATGGTCTTGGCGATTTCGAAGGCCGCGCCGTCGATGTTCTCGAACAGGCCCGCCGGGTGCGCCAGGTACATGAAGTACGAAGAGCCCACGTACAGGCTGCCGCCGATCAGGGCCACCAGCAGGATGGCACGCGGGATGGTGCGCTCGGGCTCGACGGTTTCTTCGCTCAGGGTCGACAGCGCGTCGAAGCCCAGGAACGAATAGGCGGCGATCGCGGCCCCGGCCATGGTGGCCGAGAACGGCACGTCGGCATTGAAGAACGGCTTGACCGAGAGCAGACCGCCCGGGCCGTTGATGGCCGACACGTAGTGCCAGCACAGCGCGATGAACACCGCGATGATGGTCAGCTGGATCAGCATCAGGATGATGTTGAAGCGGTTGGCGACCTGGATGCCGAGGATGTTGAGCAAGGTGGTGGAAACGATGAAGCCGGTGATCCAGCACCACTGCGGTACATCCGGGAACGCCAGGCTCAGGTAGCTGGCCCCCAGCAGCCAGATCAGCATCGGGATGAAGAAGTAGTCCAGCAGCGCGGCCCAGCCGACCATGAAGCCGATGCCAGGGTTGAACACCTTGCGGGTGTAGGTGTAGGCGGAACCGGCCGCCGGGAAGATCCGCACCAGGCGCCCGTAGCTCAGGGCGGTGAAGATCACGCCGATGGAGGCCACCACATAGGACAGCGCCACGGTGTTCTGGCTGGCCTGGGCAATCACGCCATAGGTGCCGAACACGATCAGCGGGGCGATGAAGGCCAGGCCGAACAACAGCACGGACACCGGCCCGAGGGTCCGGCGCAGGTGCGCGGAGGAAGTCGATGCGCTCATGGTTAGGGCCTCAGGCTGCGTAGGTGTAGGCGGCGCGGATCACGTCGAGGTAGCTCTCGACTGACATCTCCTTGGCGTTGCTCGCATCGGAAATGTTGCTCTTGGACTTCTCTGCGATGGCCAGGAAGTCCTCCTCGCGCACCCCGGCCACATCGGCAAAACGCGGAATACCCAGCTCGCGATTCATGCGGAACAACTGCTCCACGCCCGCTTCGGCGGCAGCGCTGGCGCCAAGATTGGGGTCGATGCCCAAGGCATAGGCGACATCGGCATGGCGGCGCAGGTCGGCGTCGCGGTTATGGCTGAACACGAACGGCAGGAAGATCGCGTTGCCCACCCCGTGCGGGGTGTCGTACATGCCGCCGATGGCTTCGGAGATGCAGTGCACGCTGGCGATGTCGGCATTGCCGAAGGCCATGCCGGCAATCAGGCTGGCGATCAGCATCTGTTCGCGGGCCTCGCGGTTGTCCGGCTCCTGCACGGCGGGCTTGAGGTACTGCGCGATCAGGCGAATGGCATGCAGGGCCAGGCCGTCGCTGATCGGGTTGGCCGGCTTGCCGGTGTAGGCCTCGATGGCGTGGGTCAGCGCGTCCATGCCGGTGGCGGCGGCGATGTGCGGCGGCAGCGTGGCGGTGATGTCCGAGTCGAGCAGCGCCAGAACCGGGCCGATGCGGTAGTCCAGGATGCTCATCTTGAACTGGCGGCGGGTGTCGGTGATCACCGAGAAGAACGTGACCTCGCTGCCGGTGCCTGCGGTGGTCGGGATCGCCACGATAGGCAGCACCGGGCCCTTGAGGGTGAAGGCACCTTCGTAGTCCTCGACCTTGCCGTCGTGGGTCAGCAGTACGCTGATCGCCTTGGCCGCGTCCATCGCACTGCCGCCGCCCACTGCCAGCACGCCATCGATGCCCTTGCCGCGATACAGCTCGGCGGCGCGGTTGACGTCTTCGCTGCGCGGGTTGGGCTTGACGTCGACGATCTCGTCATAACGCACGCCGGCCTTGTCCAGGCTGGTATAGATGCTGTCGAGCAGGCCGGCGTTCTTCACGCCCGGGTCGGTGACCAGCAGCACGTGGCGCAGGCCCAGGTCGGTCAGGTGCTCGCCGGTACGCTGGCGCAGGCCAGGTTCCATGACGATCTTGGTAGGTAACAGAAACTGGAATTGCATCGGTAGGTTCCTCTCGCACTGGGGCGCACTTGCAATGTTGTAGTTATGGCAGACGAGTCAGAGGGGCCGCCTGGGCGGTGGGTGTCTGGTTATTGTTGTGGCGGTAGCCGATCGCCGAAGCCGATGGACCGCTTGTCCAGGCGCTGCACGGTGGGCACAGGCCGGTATGGGGCCAGACACTAAGACACGGGTAGCGGATCGACAATTACTAAAAACTCAAGGGAGCATTCGATTAAATCGAATGCTCCCCGTGCACCGGGGGTAGCGGCCTACAGGTGCTGCCCGTGGCGCGCCATGATGTGCCGCACCACGCTGTAGTCCTGCAGCGAGTCGCTGGACAGGTCCTTGCCGTAGCCCGAGCGCTTGAGCCCGCCGTGGGGCATTTCGCTGACCAGCATGAAATGGCTGTTGATCCAGGTGCAGCCGTACTGCAGGCGCGCCGCCACCTGCATGGCCTTGTCCAGGTTCTGGGTCCACACCGACGAGGCCAGGCCATATTCGGAGTCGTTGGCCCAGTCCACGGCCTGGGCCAGCTCGTCGAAACGGGTCACGGTGACGACCGGGCCGAACACCTCGCGCTGGACGATCTCGTCGGTTTGCCGGCAGCCTGCCAGCAGCGTCGGCTGGTAGTAGAACCCGGGCCCGGCATGCATCGCCGCACCCGTGACGCACTCCACGTGCGGCTGGCTGAGGGCGCGCTCGACGAAGCTGGACACCCGGTCGCGCTGGCGCGTGCTGATCAGCGGGCCGATCTCGTTGTCGGCATCGTGCGCGCCGGCATAGCGAATGCTGCTGACCGCAGCTCCGAGTTCGGCCACCAGCCGGTCGTGAATGCCGGCCTGGGCGTAGACCCGGCACGCCGAGGTACAGTCCTGCCCGGCGTTGTAGTAGCCATAGGCACGCACGCCCTCGACCACCGCCTGCAGGTCGGCATCGTCGCAGACGATCACCGGGGCCTTGCCGCCCAGTTCCAGGTGGGTGCGCTTGAGGGTTTTGGCCGCTGTGGAGAGGATCTTCTGCCCGGTGACGATATCGCCGGTCAGCGAGACCATGCGGACCTTGGGGTGGCCGACCAGGTGAGCGCCGACGTTCTCGCCACCGCCGCAGATGATGTTGATCACCCCGCGCGGCAGGATCCGCGCCAGCGCCGGCGCCAGGGCCAGGATCGACAGCGGGGTGTGTTCGGACGGCTTGAACACCAGGGTGTTGCCTGCGGCCAGGGCCGGCGCGATCTTCCAGGCGGCCATCATGATCGGGTAGTTCCACGGCGCGATCGATGCCACCACCCCGATCGGGTCGCGGCGCACCATGCTGGTGTAGCCGGGTACGTATTCGCCGCTGAGCTGACCGGTCTGGCAGCGCACCGCGCCGGCGAAGAAGCGGAACACATCGACGGTGGCGCTCAGGTCGTCCTTGCGCGCCAGGTGCAGCGGCTTGCCGCAGTTCAGCGCTTCGAGCCGGGCGAAGGCGTCGGCGTGCTGCTCGACGGTACTGGCGATCTCCAGCAGCAGGTTGGAGCGCTGCTGCGGCGTGGTGCGGGCCCAGCCGGCGAACGCGCGGTGGGCGGCCAGGATCGCGGCCTCGGTCTGCTCGGCGCTGGCTTCGGCGATAGGGGTCAGCACCTGGCCGGTGGCCGGGTTGAGGATCGGCTCGACGACGCCCTCGCCTGCGACTAGTTCGCCATCGATCAGGAGTGCGGTGGACAACGGGGTCTGCGCGACTGGCATGTGCAGGGTTCCTTATTGTGGTGTGGCCATGCGGCTAAAGGGATGACTTGCGCCCGCCGTGGGGCTGCTCGCGGGCGACCGTCAGAAACGGGTCGACCAGCGCCGGGCGCGCCGTGCCGCGGCGCCAGGCCAGGCCCACGTCGAGGGTCTGGGTCAGGTCGGCAATCGGGCGGGCCTCGATGATGTCGCCTTCCAGCGACCACGGGCGGTAGGTCATGTCAGGCTGTATCGACACCCCCAGGCCCGCTGCCACCAGGCTGCGCACCGCCTCGGTCGAGGCCGTGCGCAGGGTGATGCGCGGCTGCAGCCCGGCCTGCGCCCACTGGCGCTGGGCGGTGTGGTCCATCTCGTCGACGTTCAGCTGGATCAGCGACTCCCGGGCCACGTCGCCCAGGTTGATACTGTCTTTTTCGAGCAACGGGTGCTGGGCCGGTAGCCACAGCCGGTAGGGCGAGTGGGTCAGCACCTCCGATTGCAGGGCGTGACGGTCTTCGAGGTTGGAGAGTATCAGCACGCCCACATCGATTTCGCCGCTGACCAGCAGGTGCTCGATGTACGGTCGCTCGTCTTCCATCACGCGGATTTCGACGTTGGGGTAGGCACGCTGGAAGCGCGTGAGCAGGTCGGCCAGGTAGTAACCCGCCACCAGGCTGGTCACCCCCACCACCAGCTGGCCGGCGACCTGGTCGGTGCTCTGCTGCAGGCTGCGCTTGGCGTTGTCCACCGTGGCCAGGATCAGGTGCGCCTGGCGCAGGAACTGATGGCCCTGGTGGGTCAGGTGCATGCCCTTGGCGTGGCGATTGAACAGGCTCACGCCGATTTCCTGTTCCAGCTGCTGGATGGCCAGGGTCAGAGTGGACTGGGAGATGTACACCGCCTGGGCCGCAGCCGAGATCGAACCGGTCTCGGCCACGGCAATGAAGTGGCGGATCTGACGCAGAGTCATCATTGGCATTACCCGGGTACGTTGTTTTTATAGATGCGGGCGAGTGTATATCTTTTTTATCGATGGCTTGGTGAAAACCGCCGCGCCTGCGGTTCAACGTGAAACCGCGTGGTCGGCCCCGGGTGGTTACAAAAAGGTGCGTACTTGTGGGGATCTGGCGCCCGCCCTAGATTGCCCGCCTCAATCACTGGAGTCCCGAGCCATGCGCACCCTGATCATTCTCGCCCACCCCAACCTGGAAAAATCCGTGGTCAACCAGGCCTGGTTGAAAGCCCTTGAAGCCAGCGACATGAACGTCACCCTGCACCGCCTGTACGAGGTGTATCCCCAGGGCGGCGCGCTGGACGTGGAAGCCGAGCAGGCACTGGTTCGCGCCCATGACAGCATCGTGTGGCAGTTCCCGTTCTACTGGTTCAGCACCCCGCCGCTGCTCAAGCAATGGCAGGACGAAGTGCTCACCCACGACTTTGCCTACGGCCACGGCGAAGGGCAGCGCCAGCTGGCGGGCAAACGTGTTGGCATGGCGATTTCTGCCGGCATCAGGCAAGACGATTACAGGGCCGGCGGGCGTTACAGCTACAGCCTGGACGAACTGCTGCGCCCGCTGGAAGTCACCCTCCGCTACATCGAAGCACTGCCGGTACGCCCGTGGGTGTTCTATGGTGCCGAGTACGCCATCGACCCGGCGGAGCTGGAGGCCAACGCCGAAGGTTACCTGGATTACCTGCGCCAATTTGCCCAGGCGGCCTGAGTTCAGCCTTCGGCGGGCGCCGGCGGTGTCTCGGTGGCCAGCGCATTACCTGAATGCAGGGCACCCCACTGGCACATCGCATCGATGATCGGCTGCAAGGTGCGGCCGTGCTCGGTCACCCGATACAGCACCTTGGGTACCTTGCCAGGGAAGGCTTCGCGCTCGACCAGCAGATCGCCCTGCAACTCCTTGAGTTGCTCGGTGAGCACCTTCGACGACAAGGGGCGCATCAGGCGCAGCAGCTCGCCTGTGCGCTTGGGGCCTTCCATCAGGTGGCACAGGATGGAGCACTTCCAGCGCCCGCCGATGGCCTCGATGGTAGCGTCGATGGGAAAGTTGAACACGCGGTTGACCATGTACTTCTCCTGACAAAAGGCGCGTAGCAAAAAGCCCGCAGTTACGCGGGCTTTCGGCTGTAGGTCGCTAGCGGGTTCCGGCGGATGCCGGACGCCCGATCATTCCCACTCGATCGTCGCAGGCGGCTTGCTCGATACGTCGTAGGTGACGCGCGAGATGCCTTCGATCTCGTTGATGATGCGGCCGCTGACGGTTTCCAGCAGTTCGTATGGCAGGTGCGCCCAACGCGCGGTCATGAAGTCGATGGTCTCGACCGCACGCAGCGCCACCACCCAGGCGTAACGACGGCCGTCACCGACCACGCCCACCGATTTCACCGGCTGGAATACCACGAAGGCCTGGCTGACCTTGTGGTACCAGTCGGCCTTGCGCAGCTCTTCGATGAAGATGTGGTCGGCACGACGCAGCAGGTCGGCGTATTCCTTCTTCACTTCACCCAGGATGCGCACACCCAGGCCCGGGCCCGGGAACGGGTGACGGTAGACCATGTCGTACGGCAGGCCCAGCTCCAGGCCCAGACGACGGACTTCGTCCTTGAACAGTTCGCGCAGGGGCTCGACCAGCTTGAGGTTCATTTCCTCCGGCAGGCCACCGACGTTGTGGTGCGACTTGATCACGTGGGCCTTGCCGCTCTTGGCACCGGCCGACTCGATCACGTCGGGGTAGATGGTGCCCTGGGCCAGGTACTTGATGTTGTGCAGCTTGTTCGACTCGGCATCGAACACGTCGATGAAGGTACGACCAATGATCTTGCGCTTCTTCTCGGGGTCCGCTTCGCCGGCCAGGTTGTTCAGGAACTGGTCCTCGGCGTTGGCACGGATCACCTTGACGCCCATGTTCTCGGCGAACATGGCCATCACCTGCTCGCCTTCGTGCAGGCGCAGCAGGCCGTTGTCGACGAACACGCAGGTCAGCTGGTCACCGATGGCCTTGTGCAGCAGCGCCGCAACCACCGAGGAGTCCACGCCGCCGGACAGGCCCAGCAACACGTTGTCGGTGCCGACCTGGGCGCGCACCTGGGCGATTGCGTCTTCGGCGATCTTCGACGGGGTCCACAGTGCTTCGCAGCCGCAGATGTCGAGGATGAAGCGCGACAGGATGCGGCCGCCCTGCTTGGTGTGGGTCACTTCCGGGTGGAACTGCACGCCGTAGTAGCCGCGATCATCGTTGAACATGCCGGCGATCGGGCAGCTTGGGGTGCTGGCCAGGATGTGGAAGTCTTCCGGGATGCGGGTGACCTTGTCACCGTGGCTCATCCACACGTCCAGGCCGAATACGCCGTCAGCGTCGACGTGGTCTTCGATGCCGTCGAGCAGGCGGCTCTTGCCGACCACATCGACACGGGCGTAGCCGAACTCGCGCAGCTCGGAACCTTCAACCTTGCCGCCCAGCTGCTCGGCCATGGTCTGCATGCCGTAGCAGATACCGAATACCGGTACGCCCAGGTCCCATACGGCCTGTGGCGCGCGCGGGCTGTCGGCTTCGTGCACCGACTCGGGGCCGCCGGCGAGGATGATCCCGCGGGGGGCGAATTCGCGAATCGCCTCGTCGTCCATGTCGAACGGGTGCAGTTCGCAGTACACGCCGATTTCGCGCACGCGGCGGGCGATCAGCTGGGTGTACTGGGAACCGAAGTCGAGGATCAGGATACGGTGAGCGTGAATGTCGAGGGCCATGACTCAATCTCGTCAGTGGTAATCGGAAACGACGCGGGGCTGTCGTGAACAGCCCCGCTTACAGGTATTGCCAGGAGCATCAACCTACGCGGTAGTTTGGCGCTTCCTTGGTGATCTGCACGTCATGCACGTGGGACTCGGCCATGCCGGCACCGGTGATGCGCACGAACTCGGGCTTGGTACGCATTTCTTCGATGTTGGCGCTGCCGGTGTAACCCATCGAGGAACGCAGGCCGCCCATCAGCTGGTGGATGATCGCGGTCAGGGTGCCCTTGTACGGCACGCGACCTTCGATACCTTCCGGTACCAGCTTCTCGGCACCGGCCGAGGAGTCCTGGAAGTAGCGGTCCGAGGAACCCTGGGCCTGGGACATCGCACCCAGCGAGCCCATGCCGCGGTAGGCCTTGTAGGAACGACCCTGGAACAGCTCGATCTCGCCCGGGGCCTCTTCGGTACCGGCGAACATCGAACCCATCATCACGGCGCTGGCGCCGGCGACGATGGCCTTGGACAGGTCACCGGAGAAGCGGATGCCACCGTCGGCGATCAGCGGTACGCCGGTGCCTTCCAGCGCGGCAGCCACATTGGCGATGGCGCTGATCTGCGGCACGCCGACGCCGGCGACGATACGGGTGGTGCAGATCGAGCCAGGGCCGATACCGACCTTGACCGCGTCGGCGCCGGCTTCGGCCAGGGCCTTGGCGGCTGCGCCGGTGGCGATGTTGCCGCCGATCACCTGCACGTCGGGGAAGTTCTGCTTGACCCAGCGCACGCGGTCGATAACGCCCTTGGAGTGGCCGTGGGCGGTGTCGACCACCACCACGTCGACGCCGGCAGCAACCAGTGCGGTCACGCGGTCGCCGGTGTCCTTGCCGGTACCCACTGCAGCACCGACGCGCAGGCGACCCTGGTCGTCCTTGCTGGCCAGCGGGTAGGCCTTGGCTTTCTCGATGTCGTTGACGGTCATCATGCCCTTGAGGGCGAACTTGTCGTCGACGATCAGTACGCGCTCGATGCGGTGCTTGTGCAGCAGCTCGCGGGCCTCGTTCTTGTCGGCGCCTTCGCTGACCGTGACCAGACGCTCTTTGGGCGTCATCACTTCACGCACGGTGGCGTCGAGGCGGTTTTCGAAGCGCACGTCACGGGAGGTGACGATGCCGACCAGGTCGCCGTTGTGCAGCACCGGCACGCCAGAGATGTTGTGCAGGCGGGTCAGTTCGAACAGGTCGCGTACGGTGGCGTCGGCCTCGATGGTGATCGGGTCCTTGACCACGCCGGCCTCGAACTTCTTGACCTTGCGCACTTCGGCAGCCTGCTGCTCGATGGTCATGTTCTTGTGGATGATGCCGATGCCGCCTTCCTGGGCCATGGCAATGGCCAGACGGGCTTCGGTCACGGTATCCATGGCGGCGGAAACCAGTGGAATATTCAGCTCGATGCCACGGGTCAAACGGGTCTTGAGACTGACTTCGTTAGGTAGCACCTCGGAGTAACCGGGTACTAGGAGAATGTCGTCGAAGGTCAGGGCTTCTTGGCTGATACGCAGCATCGCGGGGGCTCCCGGGCGGGAAAATGGAAGCGCGCCATTATACTCATGCGCGCCGTGTGACTCAATGTAAAGATGGGCCTTCGGTCAGTTGTCTTGCAGCTTTACCTGCACCACTGCCACCGGCTGGTCGAGCCAGTCGGCAAAGGCATCGATGAAAGACGGCTTGAAACCGGCCTCGCCCCAGTTGTTGAAGATGAACCCCAGGTTGGAAAAGGCACAGGGCTGCAGGTAAAGGAAGCCGTTGATGTCGTCTTCATGGCCGCAGCGCGGGCAGGTGAAGTTGTCGCTGATGCCGGGCATCCACTCTTCCAGGCTGGCGAACAGTTCCACCCCCACTTCCCGGCGGCACTCGGCGCAGCCGGCTTCTTCGAGAAAGCCTTCAGTGGGCGTATAGATGCAGCGCTTGTAGATGACTTCCAGGCCATTGACGGGCTGGCCGTACGGTAGCAGCTGCGGCCGCTCGACCACCTTGCGCGCACCCTCGGCGATGGCATAGCCCATGCGGTTGCCGGTGCGCCCGCAGGTGCTGAGCTGTTCCTCGATCACCTTTTCGCGTACCAGCCAGCGCAGGATCGCGCGGGCGCGCGGCTCGTGCACCGGCACGGTGGAGATCTTGGGGACGATGATGCTCTGGAATGTCATGAAGGCGGCCGAACAGGTTAAAGGTGCCAGTTTACCTCACTCAGGTAGCGCGCGATCAGCGCGATGCCGCTGGCCAGCACCAGCCAGGTGACCAGCCGCACGAAGGTTTCGCGAGACATCTTCAGGGTCAGCCGGCGCCCCACCCACAGGCCGGCGAACATCATCGGCAGCAGGCACAGGGCAAGCAGCAGCAACGGCAGGTCGGCGTACACCCCGGCAATCAGGAACAGGCTCAGGCGCACCACGGTGCTGCAACTGATCAGCGCGCTCTGGGTCGCGCGCACCTGCTCCTTGGCGTCGAGCCGGGCATTGAGGTAGATGGCATAGAGGAAGCCGCCGCTGCCGAACAGCGCACCGAACAGGCCGCCGGTGATGCCCATCGGCACCGACCAGCCGGCATTCAGGCGCGCCGGCTTGACCTTCACCGCCAGGCTGTAGAGCGCATAGGCGCTGATGAACAGGCCCATCAGCAACAGCAGCAGGTCGGACTTGAGGTTGAGCAGGAACACCACGCCCAGGGTGCAGCCGATGGCCATGCACGGCAGCAGGCGCAGCAGTTCGCCGCGCACCACGGCCTTGCGCGCCGGCAGCCAGTTGCCGAAGGCAGCGACGAAGTCCAGCAGCACCAGCAACGGGATGATGCGCGACAGCGGCATGAAGTTGATCAGGACCGGCCCGGCGACCAGTGCGGTGCCGAAGCCGGCGATGCCGAACACGATGTAGGCGACGCCGATGCCAAGCAGTATCGGCAGCCATTGGAGCGCAGTGAAAGGGAGCGAGTCGAGCAGTGTGGAGAGCATGGTGTATGCCTGAGTCGTGAGTGAGGCAGCGTTCAGACCAACTTTAGCCATTGGCCAGCCATGCCGACTAATATGCAATTGCGCCATCAGCCATCTCGAAAAGGCATCCCTCATGATCTCCACCCGACAATTACGCTACTTCGTCGAGATTGCCGAATCCGGCAGTTTCAGTGCTGCCGCCGAGCGCCTGTTCGTCGCGCAGTCGGCGCTGAGCCGGCAGATAAAGGAGCTGGAGAGTCAGCTGGCCACCCCGCTGTTCGAACGCACCGCCCGCCAGCCGCGCCTGACCGCAGCGGGCCTGGCGTTTCTGCCGCGGGCCCGCAACCTGCTGGGCGAGCTGGAGAAGGCCTGCCGCCTGGCCACCGAAATCGGTCAGGGCCTGCGCGGCAGCCTGCGCCTGAGCCATTCGAGCACGGTGCCGCTGACCGGCGCGCTGCTGGATCGGCTCACGGGCTACCTGCAGCACAACCCCGGCGTGTCGATGGACATCGCGCAGCTGTCTTCCGAGGCGCAACTGGAGGAACTGGCCGAAGGTCGCCTGGAGTTCGGCCTGCTGCGCCTGCCGGTGCTGCGCCAGCACGAAGGGCTGTGCGTGCAGCCGCTGTTCGACGAACCGCTGCTGCTGGCGGTGGCCGCAGACCACCCGCTGGCCGATGAGCCCAGCGTGTACCTGGCGCAGTTACGCGACGAGGCGTTCATTTCCATCCCGCACCGCCAGCGCGGTGGCTTGAGCTACCTGTCGGCCGAGCTGTGCATGCGTGAAGGGTTCTTCCCTCGGGCTGCGCGGGTGGTGTCGCGCAAGACCACGCAGTTGCAGTTGATCCAGGCCGGGTTCGGGGTGGCCTTGCTGCCACGGTGCATGCGCGATATCGCGCCAGCGACGCTGCGCTTCGTGCCGCTGGCCGACGCGGGGTGCGTGAGTACGGTGGCGCTGGCCTATCGACGTGATGCCGGGCCGTTGGTGCATCAGTTTGTGGAGCACATGCAGGGCTGAGCCGGCAACGTCGTCTCCTGCAAGAGACCGCGCATGACCTGTAGGAGCCGGCAAGCAGCGCCGCCACCTGCCGGGACTGCAAAGACCGCACGATTCCCTTTATGATGCCCCGCATGATCAGAGACCCTTTCGAAAGACTCGGCCTGGACCGCGAGGTCCTTACCGTCAGCCAGCTCAACGGCCGCGCCCGCGTGCTGCTCGAGGACGTGTTCAGCAACATCTGGGTCGAGGGCGAAATCTCCAACCTCGCCCGGCCCGCCTCCGGCCACGTCTACTTCACCCTCAAGGACAGCGGCGCCCAGGTGCGCTGTGCACTGTTTCGCAACAACGCCGCCCGCGTGCGCCAGGTATTGCGCGACGGCCTGGCGGTCAAGGTGCGTGGCAAGGTCTCGCTGTTCGAGGGGCGCGGCGACTATCAGCTGATCCTCGACACCGTCGAACCGGCCGGTGACGGCGCCCTGCGCCTGGCCTTCGACGCGCTCAAGGAAAAGCTCGGCAACGAGGGCCTGTTCAGCAGTGAACGCAAGCGCGCCCTGCCCGCCCACCCGCAGCGTATCGGCATCGTCAGCTCGCCCACCGGCGCGGTGATCCGCGACATCATCAGCGTGTTCCGCCGTCGCGCCCCGCAGGTGGAGCTGACCCTGATACCCACCGCCGTGCAGGGCCGCGAAGCCATCAACCAGATCGTGCGGGCCCTGCAACGCGCCGATGCGCAAGGCTTCGACGCGCTGATCCTGGCCCGTGGCGGCGGCTCGCTGGAAGACCTCTGGTGCTTCAACGAAGAAGCCGTGGCCCGTGCCATCGCCGCCTGCGTCACGCCCATCGTCAGCGCCGTGGGGCATGAAACCGACGTGTCGATCAGCGACTTCGTCGCCGACGTGCGCGCCCCCACCCCTTCGGCCGCCGCCGAACTGCTGGCCCCCGACAGCAGCGACCTGGGCCGACGCCTGGAAAGCCTGCAACGCCGCCTGCTGCTGCGCATCCAGAACCGCCTGGCCCATGACCGGCTGCGCCTGGACAGCCTGGCGCGGCGTCTGCGCCACCCCGGCGAACGCCTGCGCCAGCAGGCCCAGCGCCTCGACGACCTGGACATGCGCCTGCGCCGCGCCTTCGAGCAGCGCCTGAACCAGCGCCGCGAACGCCTGGCACGCCTGGATACCCGCTTGGCCGCGCAGCACCCCGGGCGTGCCCTGGCGCTGCTCAAGCAACGCCTGGACAACCTCGCCGAGCGCCTGCCGCGAGCCATGCGCCAGACCCTCGCCACCCGCCGCCAGCACCTGCAGGTGCAGGTGCAGACACTGCAGGTGGTCAGCCCGCTGGCCACCCTCAGCCGTGGCTACAGCATCCTGCTCGACGAGCGCGGCCAGGCCATCCGCAGCGCCGCGCAGACCCGCAACGGCCAGCGCCTGACCGCCCGCCTGGGCGAAGGCGAGCTGCAGGTGCGGGTCGAAGACAACCACCTGACCCCGGTCACGCTCTCTCTACTGGACTGACTCATGCCCCGACTGTTTGCCCCGCTGCTCGTCCTCTGCCTGGCCTTCGCCGGCAGCGCCCAGGCCAGCTACATCACCCGCCAGTTGAACAAGCCGGTGCCCGGCGGCGTCGCGGTGGTCGACCTCGGCCCCGCCGCCCAGGCCCCTCAGGCGCGCTTCGACGGCAAGCCAGTGCTGGTGGTACGCGAGCAGGACACCTGGCTGGCCATTGTCGGCCTGCCGCTGACCCAGAAGCCCGGCACCGCCAGCCTGACCCAGGGCGAGCGCACCCTGAGCTTCACGGTCGCCAGCAAGAAGTACCCCGAGCAGCGCATCACCCTGAAGAACCAGCGCCAGGTCAACCCCAACCCGGCCGACCTCAAGCGCATCGACGCCGAGCTGGCCGAGCAGATCAAGGCCTACCGCAGCTTCAGCCCCAACCTGCCGAGCAACCTGCTCCTCGACAAGCCGGTCAACGGCCCGCTGTCGAGCAAGTTCGGCGTGCGCCGCTTCTTCAACGGCGAGGAACGCAACCCGCATGCCGGCCTGGACTTCGCCGTGCCCGCCGGTACCCCGATCAAGACCCCGGCCAACGGCAAGGTGATCCTGATCGGCAACTACTTCTTCAACGGCAACACCGTGTTCGTCGACCACGGCCAGGGCTTCATCAGCATGTTCTGCCATATGTCGAAGATCGACGTGAAACCCGGCCAGCAACTGAGCCGTGGCGCCATCGTCGGACGGGTGGGCTCCACCGGCCGCGCCACCGGGCCACACATGCACTGGAACGTCAGCCTGAACGACGCACGGGTCGATCCGGCGATCTTCATCGGGGCCTTCCAGCCCTGATCAGCGTCTTGCGCCAATCAAAAAGACCGCGCAACTGGCGCGGTCTTTTTGATTGGTCGGCGCTATAAAATCACGACATTCTTCAGTTTTTAAGCATTCCTCTCAATTTTTTTGCAGTGCTTGCCATCGTTCACCCCACTGGTTAGGGTTGAACCCATGAAAACCACGCACACCCTCATCCTGCTTCGCCAACATCGCAGCCTTTGCCTGGTCAGTGCCCGACTACCAAGCTGAATCGCGTCGCCTCGCCCATTCATCACTTGTACGTTCGGCGGGCCCCTTTCAAGGCCGCACAATAAGGATTGCTTTCATGACCATGCTCAAAGACCCTTCGAAAAAATACCGTGCCTTCGCTCAGGTAAACCTGCCTGACCGCACCTGGCCCTCGAAGACCATCACGGCCGCGCCGATCTGGTGCAGCTCGGACCTTCGCGACGGCAACCAGTCGCTGATCGAGCCGATGGATGCGGTCAAGAAGCTGCGCTTCTGGAAGACCCTGGTCAGCGTGGGCGTGAAAGAAATCGAGGCCTCCTTCCCATCGGCCTCGCAAACCGACTTCGACTTCGTGCGCACCCTGATCGAAGACGGCCACATCCCGGACGACACCACCATCCAGGTGCTGACCCAAGCCCGTGAAGACCTGATCGCACGTACCTTCGAATCGCTGCGCGGGGCCAAGAAGGCCATCGTGCACCTGTACAACGCCACCTGCCCGGCATTCCGCCGCATTGTCTTCAACCAGGACAAGCAGGGCGTCAAGGACATCGCGGTGAACGCGGCCAAGCTGTTCGTCAAGTACGCCGCCCAGCAGCCGGAAACCCACTGGACGTTCCAGTACTCGCCAGAGACCTTCAGCGCTACCGAACTGGAGTTCGCCAAGGAAGTCTGCGACGCGGTGATCGAGGTGTGGAACCCGACCCCCGAACACAAGGTGATCCTCAACCTGCCAGCCACCGTGGAAGTTTCCACCCCGAACATCTATGCCGACCAGATCGAGTGGTTCGGGCGCAACGTGTCGCGCCGTGACAGCGTGATCATCAGCCTGCACACCCACAACGACCGTGGCACCGGCGTGGCTGCCACCGAGCTTGGCCTGATGGCCGGCGCCGACCGTGTCGAAGGCTGCCTGTTCGGCAACGGCGAGCGTACCGGCAACGTCGACCTGGTGACCCTGGCCCTGAACCTCTACACCCAGGGCGTGGACCCGGAGCTGGACTTTTCCGACATCGACGGCGTGCGCAAGGTGGTCGAAGAGTGCAACCAGATCCCGGTACACCCGCGTCATCCGTATGTGGGCGACCTGGTGCACACCGCGTTCTCCGGCTCGCACCAGGATGCGATCCGCAAGGGTTTCACCCAGCAGAAAGAAGACACCCTGTGGGAAGTACCGTACCTGCCGATCGACCCGGCCGACATCGGCCGCAGCTACGAGGCGGTGATCCGCGTCAACAGCCAGTCGGGCAAGGGTGGCATCACCTACCTGCTCGAACAGGAATACGGCATCAGCCTGCCGCGTCGCATGCAGATCGAGTTCAGCCAGGTGGTACAGGGCGAGACCGACCGCCTGGGCCTGGAAATGACCGCCCAGCAGATCTACAAGCTGTTGCAGAGCGAGTACCTGCAAGCCAACGCCCCGTATGCGCTGGTCAGCCATCGCCTGCAGGAAGAGAACGGCCACAGCGCCGTGGAAGTGGAAGTGGCCGGTGAAGGCGAAACCACCCTGCACTGGCGCGGCAAGGGCAACGGCGCCCTCGAGGCCCTGGTGGCCGGCCTGCCGGTAGCCGTGGAAATCATGGACTACAACGAGCACGCCATCGGTGCCGGTACCCACGCCAAGGCGGCGGCCTACATCGAACTGCGCGTGGCTGGTGGTCGTCCGGTGCACGGCGTGGGTATCGATGAAAACATCACCACCGCCAGCTTCAAGGCGCTGTTCAGCGCACTGAACCGCTCGCTGAGCCAGCAGGCTGCTAAGGCGGCGTAAACGCCAACTGACACGCTGCTGCATGCAATGCCCGCCTCTGATACGGAGGCGGGCATTTTTTTTGGTTGTGCGAAAGCCTGCGGGGCGCTGGCGTGCTCGGTATACTGCCGGCCTCATTATTTTTGCCACACCTGTAAGGACACTCAATGAGCCACTACCTGGAACGGGCACTCACCAGCCTGCGCACCATCGGCATCAACTTCATCCAGCCCGTTCAGGATGCCCCGGTTCTGGTACTGCTGG
The DNA here is from genome assembly GCF_024126555.1 of Pseudomonas sp. VE 267-6A. Classification (NCBI taxonomy): domain Bacteria; kingdom Pseudomonadati; phylum Pseudomonadota; class Gammaproteobacteria; order Pseudomonadales; family Pseudomonadaceae; genus Pseudomonas; species Pseudomonas sp. VE 267-6A. The sequence continues at coordinate 45,859 of NZ_JAMYBY010000010.1, read as the reverse complement.
ACCGCGTGGCCCACTACGACACCACCAAGGTCACCTCCATCGCCACCGTGCTGCAGCAGGCCACCAGCTTCAACAGCATGGTGCGCGAGCAGATCGAAGGCATGGACATCTCCACGCGCTTCATGGACATCACGCAGAGCTTCACCTCCATCCGCGAGGACGCCGCCGCCATGGCCGGCTGGATGGATGACGGGCGCCTGGACGCGATGGAAAAGATCAAGCTGACCTGGATGAACGTGCGTCGCGGCTCCATCCCCAGCCGCTTTGCCGATATCCGCGAAAACTACCTGAAGGTGTGCAAGTCGGCCAACGACCAGATCGCCCGCGAGAGCGTGATCCTGGAGTCGTACATGGACTTTCGCATGGCCATGAAAGCCGCCGAGGTGGAAGCCCAGCAGGTGCTGGCCATCGCTGGCGAGGCCCTGCAGCAGCGCACCCTGGCCCTGAACGAGGCCAACGCCCGGGTCGCCGACGCCGAAAGCGCCGAGCCCGCCGCACGCGCCGCGCTGGAACTGGGCCGTGATGAAGCCGTGCGCGCCCTGCAGGACGAAGACAAGCGCTACCAGATCATCAAGGACATCGCCGATGACCTGAAGGTCGGCTACAACACCGCCGAAATGGTCTTTGCACGCATCAATCAGGTGCACGTGATCAAGGAGCGTCAATACCAGCGCATGGTGTCGTTCTTTTCCACCAACGAAGTGGTGCTCACCGGGCTTGCCGTGTCGTTCACCGCCAACAGCGGCCTGGCCGAAGCCACCCACACCCTCAATGCCACCACCGACGGCATCAGCCAGGGCCTGGAGTCGCTGGGCAGCACCGGCAACCAGCAGCTCGAAGCCGCGGTCAAGGCCAGCTATGGCTCGACCATCAAGGTCGACTCGGTGCGCGCCCTGGCTGACGCCACGCTGTCGTTCCAGACCGACATGAAGCAGATGGCCGACACCTACCGCGCAGAGTCGAGCAACGCCGCCCGGGATATCGCCGAAGCCGTCGAAGAGGCCAAGCGCAAGTTCGCCGCCCTGCTGACCAAGGCCGCCTGATGAGCAGTGTTCCTCTGTCCGAACAGCTGGGCGCGATGGCGGTGGTCGACCAGCTGCGCCATCAGCAGATGCAGGTGCAGGAGCACCTGAACCTGCCGCAGCGCCGCGCTGAAGTCGCCGAGCGTATCCGCACCTACTACCAGGCCCAGGGCATCGCCTATGACGATGCGCTGATCGAACAGGGTGTGCGGGCGTTCTTCGCCCGGCGCCTGGCCTTCGAGGCGCCCGAACAGACCGCATTGCAACGCCTGACCACGCGCCTGCTGCTCAACCGCAGGAAGCTCATGCGCATCCTGCAACTGATCGTCGTCGCGCTGCTGGCCGTACAGTGCACCCGGGTGGTGAACGACACCGCCAAGACCTCCAAGGTGCAGGACAACGTCCGTACGGCCGAGTATCGCAGCAGCGATCTGAGCGCCGACCTTGCGCAGCACCAGTCGCGCCTCGATGCGCTGCAGCAAGCCGTCGCGCAACAGCCCGAGCCCGCGGCCACGCGCCTGCTGGGGCCGCTTGCCGAGCGGCTGACGCAGGTTCAGACACTGCTGACGCACCGACCGTGGCCGCAACTGATCGACAGCGACAACCGCGACAGCGTGCAGCAGGACCTCGATACCTACGAACGCAACACCCAGTCGGCGCGCGCGCAACTGAGGCAGGCCGACAAGGGCCTGAGTAACGTCCAGGTCATTATCGATGCCCGCAGCCGCCTGCAGGCCGTACTGCACAACCCGGCGTTCACCGCAGGCGCCAAGCGTTTCGGGGTGATGGCGCAGCAGGCCCGGGTGGCCGACCAGGCCATCGGCAACGCCGACACCCAGGGCATCGAGGTGGTCGACCGTGAGGTCGGTGAGCTCGAAAGCCAGCTCGATCGCATTCAGCAGGTCCAGCCGCTGATCCGGCGCCTGGACGAAATCGAGCAGCAGTTGCCCGCCCTGCGCCTGCCGCCGAACGACCTGCGGGTGGTGCGTGCCCAGGCCGCCCAGGTCGACAAGGCCATCGACGCCCTGCAGGCACGCCAGGCCAGCGACCACCTGTCGACGCTTGACAGCCTGCTGGTGTTCGCCCGTCAGGCACTGGAGCTGCGGGTGGTGGACCGCTACGGCGTCAAGTCGGGGGTCGAGCGCTGCTATGACCAGGCGCTGTGCAACCAGGGCGGTGACTCCCTGCAGGGCAAGAGCTGGTACCTGGTGGTCGAGGCCGTGGACGCCGCCGGCAACCCGATCAGCGTGCCGGTCACCAGTTCGGAAACCGGCGAATCGCGCTGGGCGTCCTACTTTGGTGTGCGGGTCAGCCAGGCCGAGTACCTCAAGGTCAAGGAAGACAAACTCAGCGACGGCCACATCGACGACCTCGCCATGGGCAGCAAGCCTGCCAACATGCTGAGCCTGAAATTCAACCAACGTGTCGCCAAACCCGACATGATCCTGGACTGGTGATGACATGAGACCCAGCAAGCTCATCGGTATCGTCGCCGACAATGCACGCAGTTTCGAGCACGTGCTGCGCGACGCAGAACAACAACTGGCCAGTGCCACCGAGCGCCAGATGGCGCTCGAACAGGACATCCTGACCCGCCTGCGCAGCATCGCGACCCTGCAGCTGGAGCACGCCCCGTCGCTGCAGGACGAGGTGGTTCAGGCCCTGCACGAACGCCAGCTGGCCCAGGGGCAGTTGCGCCAGCAACTGCTGGAGGTCGAGCAGCAGATCGCCCAGTCGCTGGAGGAGACCGCGCAGGTACAGGAGCGCCTCGACGACCTCGACCGCCAGGCCCGCGACCAACTGGCCCAGGACCCGACCTACACGGCGCAGATGCACCAGCTGGAACAGGCCATCGCCGCCAACCTCGAAACCGTCACCGGGTATGCCGACATACGCCAGGAGTGTGCCGACAAGCTGCCGATGTTCGGCCGCAACCCGATCTACCACTTCCTGCGTGATCGCGATTTCGGCACCGAACAGTATCGGTTGGGCCGCATCAGCCGCTGGCTCGATGGTTGGCTGGCCAGGCAGGTCGACTACAGCGGCAACCGCAGCAACGAGCTGAACCTGCTCAACATGCAGCAGCGCAACGAGGCACTGCAGCTCGAACGCGACGCGCACATTGCCGCGCTGGAGCAAAGCACCGGCCAGCAACTGGCCGACGCCCAGCAGCAGGCAGGCATGGAGCCGCTGCGCGAAGCGCACAAGGCGTTGTACAAGCAGACCGTGGCCAGCAAGCAGCAGGCCAACGACATTCACGCGCAACTGACCGCATTCACCCACAACCAGGACCCGCACTACCTGCGTGCCCGCCAGTGGCTCACCGACCAGTTGCAGGCCAAGAGCATCGAGCAACTGCTCGAGCAGGTGAAGAAGACCCCCGATACCGCAGACGACCAGATCGCCTTGCAGCTGCAGCGGCTGTACCCGCAGGTCGACGGCGTGGAACGGGCACTGGCCGAGGCGCGCCAGACCCATGGCCTGGCCCAGCAGTCCTATGACCGGGCCAAGGAGCTGGAGCGCGCGCTGCGCACCGACTTCTTCCGTGACGACGGCTATCAGTACAAGGCAACGCTGGGCATCGAACGTCTGCTGTCGGACTACATGACCCGCGATGTCACCCTGGGCTATCTGGTCGGGACCATCCGCGAACACCGCGAACTGGTGCCGCGCGTCGCCGTCGAGCGCAACTCGTACAGCAGTAGCAGCTCGGGGTCGAGCTGGAGCAGCTCCAGTTCCAGCAGTTCGAGCAGCAGCTCCAGCAGCAGTGGCGGCTTCTCCAGCTCCGACAGCAGCGGGGGCGGCGGCTTCAGGACCTCGGACAGCTTCTGATGGCATGCCCGCTGGCCTGCCGACGCAGGCCAGCGCGGCGCATCACCCGCGCGGGTAGCGCTCGTTCACGCTGAAATCGAAGCGCCAGCAGCCCGCGTTCTTCCGGGAACTGTAGTGCTCGAACAACACCTTTTTCTGCAGTTCGTCCCAGCCGAGCGGGTCCACCGAGGCCTCCTCCAGCACCGTGACCAGCGTGTCGGTGGCAACCGACGACAGGTAGATCAGGTCTTCGCGCATCACCTGCGCGTCGGCATCGAGAATCGGCAGCACCTTGTTGTGCTCGAAGTAGTAATCGATCTCCGACGCGCCCATCACACAGTGTGCGTACAGGATGTGCACCTGATAGGCATAGAACACCCCGGGGCCGACCAGCTTGCGGGTATGCTTCTGGGTGGTGGAGTCGTTCCAGCTTTGCGCAGCCTGGAACGATACCCGGACCTCTGAACTCACCCCCACGCCCTTGAATTCCAGCTGCACGCCACCAGACACTTCGGTGGTACGGCTGAAGCTTCGGGTAAAGCCATGGGTGACCTCGAAGGTGCGTTCATCCTCGCCGTTGCTCGGTACCTGGACGGTGCCGACATGCTCCACGTAAGCGGCAACCGGCACCGAATACATGTCCCACCAGCGCTTGCCGTCGAACATCTGGCCGAACTCGGTGGCATCCTTTATCCAGCAGGCCTGGCGTACCTTGTCACCGCCAAAGAGGTACTTGTCGATGTGGTAGCTCCCGCGCTGTGCGGGGGAGTCGGCGCCAAACACGTTGTCTTCACTCATGACGGTTCCCTCAGTACTTGTAGTGAATCTTCTGGCTTGCGGAAAAATCGAACGACCAGGCGCCGGCATTGCATTCAACCTCGTAACCTTCGGTCAGCACCTTGCGCTGCAGGGCATCCCAGGCAATCGGAGGGGTGGCCGCGGCATCGGCCACCGCCACATACACGGCCGTGCTGATGGCCGACAGGAAGTACAGGTCGGTACGCCCCTGCGTGGCCAGCGTCTTGCTGGTGCGAAACGCCTTGCTCAGCTGTCCGGCCGAGGTCGCGCAATGGGCATACACCAGGTTCATCTGGTAGATGGCGAACACCCCGCTGCCGGGCAGCAGCAGCGTCAGGCGGTTGTCGTTCGGCGCCCCCCAGGCGATGTCGTCGACAAAGCCGGTGTGCAGGCTGGAGAGGATATTGACCCGCTCGATGGCCGACGACACCGAATAGGGCGCGTCCACTTCACGGATGAACTGCTTGCTGTGGCCCTGGGCAAAGGTGATGGCATGGCGCTGGTTGCTCAGGCCGTTGAGCCGCAGGGTATCCACCGCTGACAGGTAGGCGAACACCGGTCGGGTGTAGGTGGCCCAGGCACTGGAGCCAATGCGGATATCGCCGTAGACGGTCTTGCCGTTGACCCAGCAGCCGGGTGCCAGGCGCTTGCCGCCGATCAGGTGGCGCTCGAGCGAATAGGACCCGGTCTTGACCGCGTAGCCGCTGAGTCGCGGATTTGTAGCGTGTTCGATTTCGTCGTCCAAGGTATGCACTCCCTGCAGAAAACCCATGAGTTTTCGATACTAGGGAGGCCGCGACAGGCTCGGCAGCGGGACGTGCTTCCTGGATGGGCAGCGGCCTTGCCGGTCAATGGCGCCGGCAAAAAAAAAGGTGCGCCGACCAAGCGCACCTCAAAGCCGTACAGCACACAACGAATTCTCTAGTCCAGCAACGCCAGCGCCTGGGCACTGCACGCCTGCACGCGTGCCCACTCGCCGTTCTTGATCCAGCTGCTGTCGAGCATCCAGGTTCCGCCCACGCACATCACATTGGCCAGGGCCATGTACTGCTTGACGTTGCCCGGGTTGACCCCGCCGGTGGGGCAGAAACGCACCTCGCCGAACGGCCCGCCGAATGCCTTGATCGCCGCCGCCCCGCCGCTGATCTCGGCCGGGAACAGCTTGAAGCGCCGATAGCCCAGCGCGTAGCCCATCATGATCTCCGAGGCGCTGCTGATGCCCGGCAACAGTGGCAACGGGCTCTCGACCCCCGCCTCCAGGATGTCCTGGGTGCACCCCGGCGTGACCACGAACTGCGCACCGGCCTGTTCCACCGCCGCCAGCATGCTGCGGTCGAGCACCGTACCGGCTCCGACGCACAGCTCCGGGCGCTGTTCGCGCAGCAGGCGGATGGCGGTCAGGCCGTGTTCGGAACGCAGCGTCACCTCGAGCGTCTTCAGCCCCCCGGCCGCCAGCGCATCGGCCAGCGGCAGGATGTCCTGCTCGCGGGCGATGGTGATCACCGGCAGAATGCGCGCCTGGCCGCAGATGCGGTCGATCAGGGCAATCTTGTCGGCCATGGAAATGCCCGGCTGTGAAGGTTCAAGGGTTGTCATAACGGCGTGTCCTTGGTTCATGGGCACCAGTAGATTTCCAGGGGGTCTTGAAGAAAGGCGCGAATCGGCATCTGCGCCGGGTCGTCACCGCCCAGCGCGGCGCGCAGGGTAGCGAGTTTGCCCGGCCCTTGCACCGACAACAGTGTCGCACCTGCACCGGCCAGCACACGCCGGGTCAGGGTCAGGCGCTGATGCGGCACGCTCGGCGCCAGCATCGGCAGTACCCGGCGCTGGCTCTGGGCCTGCAGGCCCTCGGCCAGGTTGGGGCTGCCCGGAAACAGCGAGGCGGTGTGACCGTCATCGCCCATGCCCAGCACCAGCACATCGATCGGCGGCAGCTGGGCAAGCGCCTGGTCCGCCTGCTCGGCAGCGGCTTCGAGGCTCGCGGCGGGACGGTACAGGCCGACGAACCGCGCCTTGGCGGCCTCGCCCTGCAACAGGTGCTGCGCCACCAGGCCGGCATTGCTGTCGGCATGTTCCACCGGCACCCAGCGCTCGTCCGCCAGGCTGACCACCACCCTGGACCAGTCCAGCGGCTGCCTGGCCAGGCGCTGGAAGAACGCCACCGGGCTGCGCCCGCCCGACACCACCAGGGTGGCCTGGCCGTTTTCGTCCATCGCCGTGCGCAACCGCTGCGCCACATCCACAGCCAGGCCCTCGGCCAGGCGCGCCGCATCGGCAAACTCATGTGCCGTCACGCTCGCCGGCAGTTGCAGTTCAGATATCGCCATACCATGCCCTCCCATCGCGGGTAATCAGTGCTATCGAGCTCATCGGCCCCCAGGTGCCCGCCGCATACGGCTTGGGCGCATCACCGGCGTGTTTCCAGCCGGCGATCAACTGGTCGCACCATTTCCACGCATATTCGATTTCATCCTTGCGTACAAACAGGTTCTGGTTGCCGCGCATCACTTCCAGCAGCAGGCGCTCGTAGGCATCCGGAATGCGTGCGCTGTGCCAGGTATCGGAAAAATTCAGCTGCAACGGGCCGCTGCGCAGTTGCATGCCCTTGTCCAGGCCCTGCTCCTTGGTCATTACCCGCAACGAAATGCCTTCGTCCGGCTGCAGGCGGATGATCAGCTTGTTGCCGATCTGCAAACGTTGTTCCGCCGCGAAGATGTAGTGCTGCGGCTCCTTGAAATGGATGACGATCTGCGACAGTTTCTGCGGCATGCGCTTGCCGGTGCGCAGGTAGAACGGCACCCCGGCCCAGCGCCAGTTGCGGATATCGGCCCGCAGCGCGACGAAGGTTTCGGTGTCGCTCTGGGTATTGGAGTTGTCTTCCTCGAGGTAGCCGGGCACAGCCCGCCCCTCGCTGTAGCCCGCTATGTACTGGCCACGCACCACCTGGGTGCTCAGGCCCTCGCCGCTGATCGGTGCCAGTGCCTTGAGCACCTTGACCTTCTCGTCGCGAATGCTGTCGGCCGAGAGGTCGCTGGGCGGGTCCATGGCGATCAGGCACAGCAACTGCAGCAGGTGGTTCTGGATCATGTCGCGCAGTTGCCCGGCCTTGTCGAAGTAGCCCCAGCGGCCCTCGATGCCGACCTTCTCGGCCACGGTGATTTCCACGTGGGAGATGGAGTTCTGGTTCCACTGGGTTTCGAACAGGCTGTTGGCAAAGCGCAGGGCAATGAGGTTCTGCACCGTCTCCTTGCCCAGGTAATGGTCGATGCGATACACGCGGTTTTCGGGGAAGTACTGCGCCACCGCGTCATTGACCCTGCGCGACGACTCCAGGTCATGGCCGATGGGCTTTTCCAGCACCACGCGGGTGCGCTCGCTCAGGCCGACCTTGTCGAGGTTCTCGCAGATGCCGCCGTACACCGCCGCGGCGGTGGCGAAATAGGCGATCAGTGGCGCGTCGGGTTGTACCTGTTCGAGCAGCGCCGGGTAGTCCTGAGCCTGAAGAAAATCCACATGCAGGTAGCTCAGGCGCGCCATGAAGCGCTGCAGGGCCAGGGCTTCGATATCGCTGCCCACGTGCTTGTGCAGGTGCGCCTCGATCGTCGCCAGGTGCTCCTGCGGGCTGCCGGCTTCGCGGGCCAGTGCCAGCACGCGGGTCTGCTCATTCAGCAGGCCCGCGCGATCGAGCTGGTACAGCGCCGGGAACAGCTTGCGCAACGCCAGGTCGCCCAGGGCGCCGAACAGGGCAAAGGTGCAGGGTTCAACGGTGATCGAAGCCATGATGTTGGTTCTTTTATCAAGTTGACGTAGAAATACCGGTTTCAATCGCAGTTTTCAAGGGCTAATGTAGTAAAACTAACAACATATTGCCGTGTATACAGAATCAAGTGGTGCGCCAACCGTGCCATCAGTACGATAGGCCACCGCGTAAAAAGCCGTCTGCCCGTGGCAGCCGGCGGCCTCCCCGACCCAAGGACATACCCCCATGGACCGCGTGCGAAACCTCCTGGAGCAGATCCAGGGCCGCCTCGACGAGCTGAACAAGGCTGAGCGCAAAGTCGCCGAAGTCATCCTGGCCAACCCGCAGCAAGCCACCCGCTTCAGCATCGCGGCGCTGGCCCAGGCAGCCAAGGTCAGCGAACCCACCGTCAACCGCTTCTGCCGTTCGTTCGGCGTCAGCGGCTACCCCGAGCTCAAGCTGCAACTGGCGCAGAGCCTGGCCAGCGGCGCCGCCTATGTCAGCCGTGCGGTAGAAGCCGACGACGACCCTGCATCCTATACCCAGAAGATCTTCGGCAGCGCCATCGCCTCGCTCGACAGTGCCTGCCAGCAGCTCGACCCGCAACTGGTCAGCCGCGCCGTCGACATGCTGATCCAGGCGCGTCAGATCCACTTCTTCGGCCTGGGCGCCTCGGCCCCGGTGGCACTGGACGCACAGCACAAGTTCTTCCGCTTCAACCTCGCCGTGTCGGCGCATGCCGACGTGCTGATGCAGCGCATGCTGGCCTCGGTGGCCCATACCGGCGAGCTGTTCGTGATCATCTCCTACACCGGGCGCACCCGCGAACTGGTCGAAGTGGCGCGCCTGGCGCGGGAAAACGGCGCTTCGGTGCTCGGCCTCACCGCTGCCGACTCGCCACTGGCCAAGGCCAGCAGCCTGAGCCTGAACATCCCGCTGCCTGAAGACACCGACATCTACATGCCGATGACCTCGCGCATTATCCAGCTGACCGTGCTCGACGTGCTGGCCACCGGCATGACCCTGCGCCGTGGCGTGGACTTCCAGCCGCACCTGCGCAAGATCAAGGAAAGCCTCAACGCCAGCCGCTACCCGATCGACGACGAACTCAATTGAGCGAATGCGCCTGCAACTGCAGGTGCGCCCGCTCCCCCGGCGCTAGGCTGAGGCTGTCGCTGCTGCCACTGGCGGCCTCGACGCAGATGAAGCCCTGGGTCTCGCTGCCGCTCACGCCCATCAGCGGCCGGCTGCCTGGATGCCACACCACGGTGTCGTCGCTGTCGCCGGTATCGATGCACAGCTGACGCTGCCAGGCCGGGTCGTTGACCTGCAGGGTCGCAGCATTCTGGAACACCCGCTGACAGCCGCCCTGCACTTTCAAGGCGCCCTTCTGCTGGCATGCCTGACGCCTCAGATGATCGTACCCCCTCGCATTCTCGAGCCCAGATAGCGCTATCTCGGAAACGTCACTAATACGCCAGTAGGCCAGCAGAGCATGACTCAACTGGCATGGCAGGCTGTCCTGGTGCTCGGTGCTCAGTTGCAACTGCATGCGCTGGCCCAGGTTGGCCACCAGGTCGACCTGCCAGTCGCACAGTTGCAGGCGCCACGTGAGGGTCACACCCTCGTCGCTTTCGCTGCTGTCGATCAGTTTCCAGTCGAGCAGGCGCGCCCAGCCGTGGGCCGGCCACATGTCTTCACTGGGGTGACGGCCGTACCAGGGCCAGCACACCGGCACACCGCCACGAATGGCGCCGACCTGCGGCCACTGCGCCGCGCACCACAGCCACGGGCGTTCGCCACGGGGCTGGAAGTGCAGCAGTTGCGCGCCCTGGCGACTGAACACCGCCTGGCACTGTGGGTGATCGATGATCAGCACGTCGCGCTGCTGGTAACGCTCCCACTCGAAGGTCGGTCGCGGCCGCTGCGAGGTGAAGAAGCGTTGAAGCGGGTGCTCGGACATGTTTCGGGACTCTTGTTGTTAGGGGGGCCTGTTCGCCGGCAACGCCGGCTCCTACAGAAGTCGACCTTGCCGGCAAAACGCCGAATTGGCGTAAATTTACAACATATCCCCTCAGAACGACGACTGAATCTTCAGCCCGGCGACGACCGCGTTGTCCACCTCGCTCACCCCGCCCGGGTGACGGATGTACTGAAGGTTGGGGCGCACGGTCAGCCAGTTGGTCACGTGCACGCCGTAGTACAGCTCGGCGTTGTACTCGGTACGCTGGATCGGCACGAAGCCCATGTCGTTGTAGTCATCGATACCGCTGACCCCATTGAGCTGCTGCGCACGCTTCTTCACGTCATCGTTGACATGAATGCGCGCCACGCCGAAGCCGATGTCGTCCTTGGGCCGCGAATCGAAGGCGCCCTTGTACACCATGCCCACCTGCTGGTAGTTGTCGACCACGTTGGTGGCCTTGTCGTGCACGGTAAAGTTGGCGAACAGGCTCAGGCCGCGATTGGCATCGCCGTTGTGCGCAGTAACCTGCTGCTGCGCCACCACCCACCAGCCATGCTTGCTCGAATGCGACTTGGGGTCTGCGCCAGTCAGGCCCTGGGGTTGGCCATTGACGTCCTCGTAGATGTCATCGGCCTTGGCAGTGCTGTAGTAGTAACCCAGGCGGTACTCGCCGGGCAGGCCGTTGACCCTGGGGGCCCACACCAGCTCCACCGGCAGGATCATGCCCTTGGTGCCGCTGCCGCTGAGCTTGAAGCCATTGCCCGTCTCAAGGTTCGAAGGGTTCTGCTCGAACACCCCGACCTGGGCGAAGAACTCCGGCGTGAGGTTGTACTTGGCGCGCAACGCCCACTGGCTGACCGGCCAGTTGTACCAGATGCTGCCCACCCAGTTGCCCACCTGCGAGCCGCAGAAGGCCAGGTTCTGGAAATCGCAGGGGAAGCTGTTGAACTCCTCGCCCGGGCCGAAGCGCCCCGCCTTGAGGTCGAGCTTGCCGTCGAGGTAGGTCTGCTTGACCCACATCTGGGTCAGGCGCCAGGTCTGCCCGCGGCCCCACACCTCCTGCACCGAGCTGAACTGCCCGGCCCGAGGGTCGCTGATGCGGTCGTTGGACAGGTTGCGCCCGCTGCGCTCGGTGATCGCCAGCTTGAACTCGGCGTCGTGCCAACCCAGGATCTTCTCCAGGTCCATCTTCACACCCAGGGCGAACTGGTCGCTGTAGCGCGCCGTCTTGTCGTTGTTGTAGCCACCCTTCAGGTTGCCGGCAACCTCGCCCACGTAATCCAGCGAAAAATCGTAGCCCTTGTCCAGCAACTCGGTGCGTGTGCCGCCCCAGTCGCCACTCATCCACTTCGACTCCGGGTCGAAGGCGCCGGCAGCGTGCGCCCCGCAACTGACCCCGAAGGCCGCCAGCAGGGTCATGCAGCCCCGCGGCAAAACACGTTTGAAATGATCCATCCCCTGTGTCCTCGTCTTATTGTTTTCGATGGTGTCCATGCTTTACAACGAATTCAGCGGCCCCTGAATTGGGCAATGTTGTCGGTGCCGACCGTATCGAGCGGTGCACGCCCGCGCCCCAGCCGTTCGCCCGTTTCTGCATCGAACAGCAGCACCCGCGCAGGATCGAACTGCAAGCTCAGGCTTTCGCCGACCTGCGGCGCGAACTCCGGTGCCAGTCGGCAGCACACCTTGGTCTGGTTGAGGGTCACGAACACCAGGGTGTCCGGCCCGGTCGGCTCGGTGACCTGCACCTGGGCGCGAATGCTCGGCAGGCCATTGCCTTCGACCGCCGCCAGGCTGATCTGCTCCGGGCGGATGCCCAGGATCACCTCGCGCGCCTCCAGCCCCGCCTCGCCGATGCCCAGCGGCAGTTCGCAGCGCCCCTGGCCGCTGTCGAGCAGGGCCAGCAGGCGACCCTCCTGGCGTTGCAGGCGCAAGGGTATGAAGTTCATCGGCGGCGAGCCGATGAAACTCGCCACGAACAGGTTGGCCGGGTCGTTGTAGATCTGCTGCGGGGTGCCGAACTGCTGGATCAGCCCATCCTTCATCACCGCCACCTTGTCGCCCAGGGTCATGGCCTCGATCTGGTCGTGGGTCACGTACACCGTGGTGGTCTTCAGGCGCTGGTGCATCAGCTTGATCTCGGTGCGCATCTCCACCCGCAGCTTGGCGTCGAGGTTGGACAGCGGCTCGTCGAACAGGTAGATCCTGGGCCGGCGTGCCAGCGCCCGGCCCATGGCCACGCGCTGCTGCTGCCCACCGGACAGCTGGCCGGGCTTGCGCCCCAGCAGGTGCTCGATCTGCAGCAGCTTGGCCACCCGCGCCACCTCCTCGTCGATGGCCGCCGGGGTCATCTTGCGAATCTTCAGGCCGAAGGCGATGTTGTCGCGCACGTTCATGGTCGGGTACAGCGCATACGACTGGAACACCATGGCGATGTCGCGATCCTTGGGGCTCATGCCACTGATGTCGGCGTCGTCCACCAGAATCGCCCCGCCGCTGATCTGCTCCAGCCCCGCGATGCAGTTCATGAGGGTGGATTTGCCGCAGCCCGAGGGGCCCACCAGGATCAGGAACTCGCCCGAGCCGATCTTCAGTTCGATGTTCTTCAGCGTGTCCGGCAGGCCGCTGCCGTAGGTCTTGTTGACGTTGCGCAATTCAAGCGTTGCCATGTTCTACCCCTTGACCGCGCCGGCGGTGAGCCCACGCAGGAAATACTTGCCAGCCAGCACATAGACCAACAGGGTCGGTAACCCGGCGATCATCGCCGCCGCCATGTCGACGTTGTATTCCTTGGCCCCGGTGCTGGTGTTGACCAGGTTGTTGAGGGCCACGGTGATCGGTTGCGCGTCGCCACTGGCGAACACCACGCCGAACAGAAAATCGTTCCAGATCTGGGTGAACTGCCAGATCAGGCACACCATGATGATCGGGATCGACATGGGCAGCAGGATGCGCCCGAAGATGGTGAAGAACCCCGCGCCATCCAGCCGCGCCGCCTGCACCAGGGCCTGGGGCACGCTGGTGTAGTAGTTGCGGAAAAACAGCGTGGTGAAGGCCAGGCCGTACACGATGTGCACCAGCACCAGGCCGGTGGTGGTACTGGCCAGGCCCAGCTTGCCGAGGGTGAACGAGGCCGGCAGCAGCACCGTCTGGAACGGCAGGAAGCAGCCGAACAGCAGCAGCCCGAAGAACAGCTGCGAGCCGCGAAAGCGCCACATCGACAGCACGTAGCCGTTGAGCGCTCCCACCAGGGTGGAGATCAGCACCGCCGGCACGGTGATCTTCACCGAGTTCCAGAAATAACCGCCCACCGCGTCCCAGGCCTTGACCCAGCCGATGCCGGTGATCACCTCGGGCCAGCTCAGCAGGTTGCCGGTGCGGATGTCGTCGGGGCTCTTGAAGCTGGTCAGCAGCATCACGATCAGCGGCACCAGGTACACCAGGCAGGCCGCGATCAGGGTGGCGTAGACCGCCAGGCGGCTCAGGCTCGGTCGACGAGCAGCAAGTGAACTACTCATGGCGCTTGCTCCTGAGTTCCGAATACAGGTACGGCACCAGGATCGCCAGGATCGCACCCAGCATCAGGATCGCGCTGGCCGAGCCCATGCCCATCTGGCCGCGGCTGAAGGTGAACGAATACATGAACATCGCCGGCAGGTCCGAAGCGTAGCCCGGGCCACCGGCGGTCATTGCCGCCACCAGGTCGAAGCTCTTGATCGCGATGTGCGCCAGGATCATCAATGCACTGAAGAACACCGGGCGCAGGCTGGGCAGCACGATGCGCAGGTAGATGGTCGGCAGGCTCGCGCCATCGACCTGGGCGGCGCGGATGATCGACGGGTCGACCCCGCGCAGCCCGGCCAGAAACAGCGCCATGACGAACCCCGAGGCCTGCCACACGGCAGCAATCACCAGGCAGTACACCACGCGATCGGGGTCGACCAGCCAGTCCAGGCGAAAGCCTTCCCAGCCCCAGTCGCGCAGCATCTTGTCCAGGCCAAGACCGGGGTTGAGCAGCCATTTCCAGGCGGTGCCGGTGACGATCATCGACAGCGCCATGGGGTACAGGTAGACGGTGCGGATAAAGCCTTCGCGGCGGATACGCTGGTCGAGCAGCACCGCCAGCAGCACGCCGACCACCAGGCTGATGCCGATGAACATGCCGCCGAACAGCAGCAGGTTCTTGCTGGCGACCCACCAGCGGTCGTTGTCCATCAGGCGGGCGTACTGGGCCAGGCCCACCCACTTGTAGCTGGGCATGAAGCTTGAATTGGTGAATGACAGGACGAAGGTCCACAGGATGTAGCCGTAGAAGCCCACCAGCACGATCAGCATGCTCGGCGCCAGTACCAGTCGGGGCAGCCAGCGTTGCAATGCATCGAGGGGTGAGGCCTTGTTGAGGACGGCGATAGTGCTCATCGGAAGGTTCTCGGTTGGAAAGGCGGCGCGTTGCGCCGCATCGCGGGTCAAGCCCGCTCCCACAAAGTCATCGCAGTACCTGTGGGAGCGGGCTTGACCCGCGATGAGGCCCGGTAGATTCAGCGGATCATTTAGCCGACTTGATCGCCGAATCCAGCTGCTTGACCGCCTTGGCCGGGTCGGCCTTCGGGTCGTTGAGGAAGTTGGTCACCACATCGAAGATGGCGCCCTGCACCGCCAGGCTGGTGGCCATGTTGTGCGCCATGCTCGGTTGCAGGCCATCGCCCTGCTCGGCCGCCTTGAAGTCCGCGGCGGACTTTTGCGTGCAGGCATCGAACGGGCCCATGTCCATGTCCTGGCGTACCGGCAGCGACCCCTTGTTCTGGTTGAACACGGTCTGGAACGCCGGCTCCAGCGCCACCTTGGCCAGGTCGTTCTGGGCCTTGATGTCGTTCTCGTCCTTGAGCCTGAACATCACCAGCGAGTCGATGTTGTAGGCAAAGCTGCCCTGGGTACCGGGGAACGCTACGCACTCGTAGTCCTTGCCGGCGATCTTGCCCGCAGCGGTCCATTCGCTCTTGGCCCAGTCGCCCATGATCTGCATGCCGGCCTTGCCGTTGATGACCTCGGCGGCCGCAACGTTCCAGTCACGCCCGGCACGGTTGGGGTCCATGTAGGTACCCAGGCGCTGCAAGGTGCTGAACGCCTCGATCATCTGCGCACCGGTCAGGGTCTTTTCATCCAGTTCGACAAAGGCTGCGTGATAGCCCTTGGGCCCGAGAATGCTCAGCACCACGTCCTCGAACACGGTACTGTCCTGCCACGGCTGGCCGCCGTGGGCCAGGGGCACGAAGCCGGCAGCCTTGAGCTTGTCGGCGGCGGCGAACAGTTCGTCCAGGGTGGTCGGCACCTTGGCCCCGGCCTTGGCGAACACCTGCGGGTTGATCCACAGCCAGTTGACCCGGTGGATGTTCACCGGCACGGCCACGTAATGACCGTCGTACTTCATGATGTCGGCAACCTTTCTGGGCAGCAGCGCGTCCCAGTCGTTGGCCTTGGCCACATCGTCCAGGTTGGTCAGCAGGCCCAGCGCGCCCCAGTCCTGGATGTCCGGGCCCTTGACCTGGGCAGCGGCTGGCGGGTTGCCGGCCACCGCGCGGCTCTTGAGCACGGTCATGGCGGCCGCGCCGCCGCCCCCGGCCACAGCGTTGTCCTTCCACACAAAGCCGTCCTGTTCGATCTGCTTGCGCAGCGTGTCCACGGCCGCCTTCTCGCCACCGGACGTCCACCAGTGGGTCACCTCGACCGTGCCGGGCTCGGCAGCCAGGGCGCTCAATGGCAACAGGGAAGCAAGGGAAACAACGGCGGCGAGGCGATTGATCGCATTCATCAAGGGAAACCTTTCTTGTTGTTATGCCGGTGCAAGTCATGCTGCTTGCGCGTGAATCGAAGTCTAGCCACCCACTGGGGCGGCAGAAGTAACGAAGGGATGCGCGAATGTCACCGACCTGTGACATTCACCCGCTGGCCCGCACTGCGCGGCAGGCTCAGGGTGACCCGCAGGCCGCCTTCGCGCAGGTTGCGCAGGCTCACCTCGCCCCCGTGGCTGTGGGCGATGTTGCGCGCGATGCCCAGCCCCAGCCCGTAGCCCTGCTGCTGGCCGGCCAGGCGCACATGTGGCTCGAACACCTGTTCCTGGCGCTGCTCCGGCACGCCGGGGCCCTCGTCGTCCACCTGCAGCACGAAGCCGGTGGCACTGTCGATGATGCGCAGGTGCGCACGCTCGCCGTACTTGAGCGCGTTGTCGATCAGGTTGCCGATGCAGCGCTTGAGCGCCAGCGGCTTGCCCGGATACGCCGCCAGCGCCCTGCCCTGCACGGTGACGCGCGCACTGGCCAGGTAGGGCTCCACCAGGCAGTCGAGCACCTGGTTGAGGTCGATGGGTTCGATGTTCTCGTGGATGTCGGTGTCCTTCACGCACTGCAGGGCGCCCTTGACCAGCAGCTCCAGCTCGTCCAGGTCACGGCCGAACTTGTGTTGCAGCTGTTCATCCTCCAGCAGCTCGACGCGCAGGCGCAGGCGCGTGATCGGCGTGCGCAGGTCGTGGGAGATCGCGCTGAACAGTTGGCTGCGCTCGGTCAGGTAGCGGCTGATGCGTTCGCGCATGGCATTGAAGGCGCGCCCCACCTCCACCACTTCGCTGCCGCCGCCCTCCACCTCCGGCGGCGCGTCGGCGCCCAGCGACAGCTCCCGCGCCGCGCGTGCCAGGCGCTTGAGCGGACGGGTCTGCCAATGCACCAGCAGGCCGATGAACAGCAGCAGAAAGAAACTGGTCAGTGCGATGAACCCCACCTGCTGGCGCGGCAGGCCCTCGGCCTCGAGGCTGGTGTAGGGCTCGGGCAGCAGCGAGGCGATGTACAGCCATTCGCCCTCGCCCAGGCGGATCTGGGTCACCAGCACCGGCGGGTTGACCGGCTCCAGGGTCAGCGAGTAGTGCGCCCAGGAGCGCGGCAGTTCATCGAGCTTGAGCCCGCTGTTGAACAGACGCAGTTGCTCGGGGCCGACGAACTCCACCGAGATTTCCATCTGCTCGCCCAGGCGCTCGTGCAGTACCTGCTCGAACGCCTCGATCACCGCCTGCTTGCGCGGGGTCACCGGCAGCACCTGCATGTCCAGCGGCCGGTCATTGAGCGACACCACGAAGCGCGTGCCCCCCATGCTGCGCAGCTGGTCCAGCACCAGCGGCCGGTAGGCCAGCGGCAGCGAACGGAAGTAACTGACACTGGCGGTCATCGAATGCGCCAGGCTGCGCGCGCTGGCCAGCAGCCCTTCGAGCTGGCTGGCGCGCAACTGCGACACCCAGATCACGCTGGACAACCCCTGGGCCGCCGTCACCACCAGCAGGGTCAGCAGCAGCATGCGCCCCAGCAGTGAGCGTGGCAGCGGCAGGCGCCAGCGCCGCTCAGTGCGCGGGCGCAACACTGGCCGCCAGCAGGTAGCCGCTGCCGCGCACGGTGCGGATCAGTCGCGGAGGTTTTTCGGTATCGCGCAGACGCTGGCGCAGGCGGCTGACCGCCATGTCGACGATACGGTCCAGCGGCATCGGCTCGCGACCACGGGTGGCATTGCCGATGGTGTCGCGGTCGAGGATCTGTTGCGGGTGGTCGAGGAACAGCTTGAGCAGGGCGAAATCGGCGCCAGACAGGATCACCTCTTCGCCGTCGCGGTGGAACAGGCGGTGGCTGACCGTATCCAGGCGCCACTCGTCGAAGGTCAGCACGTCACCGCCGGGGCGTTCATGCATGAAGCCGGCGCGGCGCAGCAGGGCCTTGATGCGGGCTTGCAGCTCGCGGGGGCTGAAGGGTTTGCCCAGGTAATCGTCGGCGCCCAGTTCCAGGCCGATGACGCGATCGGTTTCGTCGGAACTGGCGGTGAGCATGATGATCGGCACCCGCGCCTGACGCGGGTGCTGTCGCACCCAGCGGCACAGGCTGAAACCGTCTTCGTCGGGCAGCATCACATCGAGGATCACCAGGTCGGCGCCGTGTGTGTCCAGGGCCTGGCGAAAACCCTGGCCATCGGCCTGGGCCTGCACCTGGAAGCCGCATTTGCTCAGGTAGGCCTGCAGCAGTTCACGGATGTCCTGGTCGTCATCGACCAGCAGAATCGACTTGGTCACGGTTGTTGTCCTTGTCAGTGCATTCCTTGGCGGCCCCATCGCGGGTCAAGCCCGCTCCCACAGGTACGGCATCGAACCTGGTGGGAGCGGGCTTGACCCGCGACAGGGCCCGGCCAGTCACTCCAACTCAGGCGTGCTGGGCCAGTGCCTGCTGCAACGCCACTCCCGCCCCTTCCAACCCGGAATACTCCGCCGTCACCAGCCACACCGGCACCCCTTCAAGGTAGGCGCTCATGCAGCCCTTGTCGGCAAAACTCGCGGCAAAGCCGCTGCGCAGGAACAGCTCGGCAAAGCGCGGAATCACTCCGCCCACGATGAACACCCCGCCACGCCCGCCCAGGGTCAGCACATTGTTGCCGGCCACCCGCCCCAGAAAGCGGCAGAACTGCTCGATCACCTCCAGCGCCACCGGGTCGTCGTGCAACGCCGCGTCGGTGATCTGGGCCGGCGTGCCCAGCGTGGGGGCATGCCCGTCCAATGCACAGATGGCGTGGTACAGGCGCAGCAGCCCGCCGCCGCTGAGCACGGTTTCGGCGCTGACGTGGCCGGTGTCCTGCGCGATCGTCTGGCGAATCGCCGCCTCGCGCGCACTGCCCACCGGCAGGTCGACATGCCCGCCCTCACCCGGCAGCGCCAGCCAGCGCTGCTCGCCCAGGCCAAGCAAGGTCCCTACACCCAGGCCGGTACCCGGCCCGATCACCACCGCCGGACGGGTGGTGTCCGGCGTGCCGGCGCACACATTGCGCACTTCATCCGGCTGCAGGCGGGTCATGCCCAGTGCCATGGCGGTGAAGTCGTTGATCAGCAGCAGGTGCTCGACCTGCAGGTTGGCGCAGAATGCCTTGCGGCTCAGACGCCAATGGCTGTTGGTGAAACGAAACTCATCGCCGCTGACCGGCCCGGCCACCGCCAGGCACACCGCCGCCACCTCGCCCTTGACCAGGCCCTGCGCGGCCAGGTACACGCCGATGGCCTGCTCGGGGCTGGTGTAGTCAGCCGTGGGGAACACCTGCACCGCGTGCAGCGCGTTGTCGCGCCACAACGCGAAGCGGGCATTGGTGCCGCCTATGTCACCGACCAGTGCGACCTTCATTTGAAGTTCTCCAGGGCCGAGGTGAAGGCGCTGGCGCCCTGCTCGGCCGAGCTCAGCGCCACGCGCAGGAAGCCGAACAGCTCGCGCCCGCAGCCCAGGTCATTGCCCAGCGGCGCTGCCGGCAGTTCGCGAGCGGCCAGTTCGGCCGGCTCGACGCGCACCTGCAAGGTGCCGGCCACGCCGTCCACGCGCACGATGTCGCCATCGCGCACCCGCGCCAGCGGGCCGCCATCGAACGCTTCCGGGCACACATGAATGGCCGCCGGAATCTTGCCCGAAGCTCCCGACATGCGCCCGTCGGTCACCAACGCGACCTTGAAGCCGCGGTCCTGCAGCACACCCAGGAACGGGGTCATCTTGTGCAGTTCGGGCATGCCGTTGCAGCGCGGGCCCTGGAAGCGCACCACGGCGACGAAATCGCGCTCCAGCTCGCCGGCCTTGAACGCATCGGCCAGTTCCTGCTGATCGTGGAACACCCGCGCCGGGGCTTCGACCACCTGGTGCTCGGCCGCCACCGCAGACACCTTCATCACCCCACGGCCAAGGTTGCCTTGCATCACCCGCAGGCCGCCCTCGGCGGAGAACGGTTTGGCCACCGGACGCAGGATGCTTTCGTCAAGGCTGGCCTCGGGGCCTTCGCGCCACACCAGCCTGCCGTTGTCCAGGAACGGCTCCTGGGTATAACGGCGCAGGCCGGGGCCAGCCACGGTGTTCACGTCCTCGTGCAGCAACCCGGCATCGAGCAGCTCGCGGATCAGGAAGGCCATGCCGCCCGCCGCCTGGAAGTGGTTGATGTCGGCCTTGCCGTTGGGGTACACGTGCGACAGCGTTGGCACCACCTCGGACAGGTCGGCCATGTCCTGCCAGGTCAGCTGGATGCCGGCCGCCTGGGCAATCGCCGGCATGTGCAGAGTATGGTTGGTGGAGCCGCCGGTGGCGTGCAGCGCGACGATGGAGTTGACCAGCGACTTCTCGTCGACGATCTCGCCCAGCGGCATGAAGTTGCCACTGGCCCTGGTCAGGCGCGTGACCTGCTGCGCGGCCTCTACGGTGAGCGCATCGCGCAGCGGCGTGTACGGGTTGACGAACGAGGCACCGGGCAGGTGCAGGCCCATCACTTCCATCAGCAACTGGTTGGTATTGGCCGTGCCGTAGAAGGTGCAGGTACCGGGGCTGTGGTAGGACTTCATTTCCGACTCCAGCAGCTCTTCGCGACTGGCCTTGCCCTCGGCGTAGCGCTGGCGCACGTCGGCCTTTTCCTTGTTGGAGATACCCGAGGGCATCGGCCCGCCCGGCACGAACAGCTGGGGCAGATGGCCAAAGCGCAGCGCCCCCATCAACAGGCCCGGCACGATCTTGTCGCAGATACCCAGCAGCAGCGCCGCGTCGAACATGTTGTGCGACAGCGCAATCGCGGTGGACATGGCGATCACTTCACGGCTGGCGATGCCCAGCTCCATACCCGGCTCACCCTGGGTGACACCGTCGCACATGGCCGGCACCCCGCCGGCAAACTGGCCCACCGAGCCGATTTCGCGCAGCGCCTGCTTGATCTGCTGGGGGAAGTGCTCGTAGGGCTGGTGCGCCGAGAGCATGTCGTTGTAGGCCGAGACGATGGCGACGTTGGCCGCGTTCATCATGCGCAGGCTGTGCTTGTCGTCGCTGCCGCAGCCGGCCACGCCATGGGCGAAGTTGGCGCATTGCAGCTTGGCGCGCATCGGGCCGTCGCTGGCCGCCCCGCGAATCAACTGAAGGTAGCGCTCGCGGGTAGGACGGCTACGGGCGATCAGCCGTTCGGTGACCTCAAGAATGCGCGGATGCATGTACTGGACTCCAGGCTAAGGGGCAGCAACCTCTGCGGCGGTTTCCCTTACAAACGATTGCGACCTAGGCTCAAGGCAGGGGCGCGAATGTCGGTGGGTAACGGCTTGGCCGGTCACTCGTTGTAGATTGAACAAAATACTGCCAGCAAAAAGGCTTGTTTTCTATTTTTTTACGAATAATCTTGTAATTCCAACAACAAAATCAGATTCAGGCTCTTTCCGGGGCTCAGACAGTCTGCCAGAGGTAGCTCCATGACATTACGTATCGCAATCAATGGTTTTGGCCGCATCGGCCGCAACATTCTTCGCGCACTGTATACCCAAGGCTACCGTCAGGACCTGCAGGTCGTCGCCATCAACGACCTGGGCGACAGCTCGATCAATGCGCACCTGCTCAAGTACGACAGCGTGCACGGGGCATTCGATGCACAGGTTCACAGCGATGGCGAGAGCATCACGGTCAACGGCGACCGAATTGCCGTCAGCGCGATTCGCAACCCTGCCGAGCTGCCGTGGCAGGCGCTGGGTGTGGACGTGGTGTTCGAATGCACGGGCCTGTTCACCGAGCACACCCGGGCCGCGGCCCATCTTACTGCCGGGGCACGCAAAGTCATCATCTCGGCCCCTGGCAAGGGCGTGGACGCAACGGTGGTGTACGGGGTCAACCACGACATCCTGCGCCCCTCGCACCAGATCATCTCCAGTGCTTCGTGCACCACCAACTGCCTGGCGCCGGTGGCGCAGGTACTGCACCGCGAACTGGGCATCGAACAGGGCCTGATGACCACCATCCATGCCTACACCAACGACCAGAGCCTGACCGACGTGTACCACAGCGACCCGTACCGGGCACGGGCGGCCACCCAGTCGATGATCCCGAGCAAGACCGGCGCAGCCGAGGCCGTGGGCCTGGTGTTGCCGGAACTGGCCGGCAAGCTGACCGGCATGGCGGTGCGGGTGCCGGTGATCAACGTTTCGCTGGTGGACCTGACCCTGAACGTGACACGCGAGGCCAGCGTGGAAGAGGTCAATGCGCTGATGAAAGAGGCCAGCCAGCACTCGAAGATCCTCGGTTACAACACCCTGCCGCTGGTGTCGTGCGACTTCAACCACAACCCGCTTTCGTCGATCTTCGACGCCAATCACACCAAGGTGGCCGGCAAGATGCTCAAGGTGATGGCCTGGTACGACAACGAATGGGGCTTTTCCAACCGCATGCTGGACAACTGCCTGGCGCTATGGGAGGCGCGATAGTCTCAAGCCGCAAGCTTCAGGCGGCAGGCAAGCCGGGGGGTAAGCCTGCTTTTCCTCCTGCCGCCTGGCGCTGAAAGCTTGCCGCTGCTTTTCCCCCTTGACCAACAGCATTGATGATAAGCATTATCATTCGCTGAAATCCCGGTCAGGTATCGCTGTGAGTCAGTCCCACTTCAACGCCGTCTTCCTCGCCCAGCGGGTCACCCTGCTACGCACCCTGCAGCGCATGGTCGACAACCCCAGCACCGCCGAAGACCTGCTTCAGGAAACCTACCTGCGCGTCACCCGCGCCCTGGGCGAACGCCCCATCGAGCACCTCGAACCCTTCGTGTTCCAGACCGCCCGCAACCTCGCCCTGGACCACCTGCGCGCCCGCCGCGTGCAAGCCCGCACCCTGCTCGACGATGTGCCCGAGGCGGTGCTGCACAACGTGGCCGCCAGCCACGGCAGCGCCGAGGACGCCACCCACGCGGAGCAGTTGCTGCGCCGCCTGAGCACCTCGCTGGGCGAGCTCAGCGCCCGCCAGCAGCGCATCTTCATCCTCAGCCGATTGCACGGCGCCAGCTATCTGGAAATCGCCGAACAACTGAAGGTGTCCGCCAGCACGGTTCAGAAGGAACTGAAACTGATCATGGCCATCTGTGTAGGCGTAGCCGATCGTCTCAATCGCGATTGAGCCTGCTTGCCTCACATGCCGATACACTTGATCATTACCTGATACACAAGCATGCCAAGGACCCTCCGTGACCGACAGTGCCCCTGACCGCCCTGCGCCGCCAGACCCGGCTGCCTGCGACAGCGCCATGGACCAGGCGCTGGACTGGCTGATACGCCTGCAATGCGCCACGCCCGAAGACACCCGGGCCTTCGAGGCCTGGCTCGAGGCCGACCCGGCCAATGCCCCGGCCTACGTGCAGGCCGAAGCCCTGTGGCACGGCGACAGCGTGCGCGCCGCCGCGCTGCAGCTGCAGCAACGTCAGCGCCCCTCACGCCTGGCCCGCCTGCGCCCGCACTGGAAGCCGCTGGCCACCGCCGCGGTGCTGCTGGTGGGTGTGTTCACGGTCGGCAACCTGCCCATGCGCCTGCAGGCCGATCACCTGACCGTGGTCGGCGAGCGCCAGCGCCTGGAACTGCAGGACGGCTCCAAGGTACTGCTCAATACCAATTCGGCGTTCTCCAGCAACATCAACGACCGCCAGCGCATCGCCCGGCTGTACCAGGGCGAAGCTTACTTCCAGGTCCCCGGCGGGCAGCAGCCCTTCGAGCTGCGCGCCGGGCCGTTGCGCGCCAGCGTGCGCGACACCGATTTCGCCGTGCGCTACCTCGACGGCCAGGCACAGGTGCGGGTGCAGCGCGGCGACGTCGACCTGCTGGGCAACAGCGACCAGCGCATCCGCCTGTCGGCCGGCGACAGCATCAGCCTCGGCCCCAACGGTTTCAGCCAGCGCGAGCGCCTGGACGGGCAAAAGGACCTGGCCTGGATCGAGGGCCGGCTGGTGTTCGAGAACTGCCCCCTGAGCCAGGTGCTGGCCGAGTTGGGGCGCTACTACCCGGGCTGGATCATCAACACCAGCGAGCGCCTGCAGAACGTCGCCGTCACCGGCAACTACCGCCTCGACCAACCCCTCGAAGCGGTGCGCTCGCTGGCCCACATCACCTCCGCACGCCTGCAGGAGTACCCGGCGCTGGTGATTCTGAACTGAATCGGAATCTTTTTTTACGCGATGCCCCGTGGTCACACGTCTCGTTATAGCCAATGCAACTGATTCTTATTTTTGAATCGGCCGCACCTATAACATTCGCGCGACAGGGAGCGCTTTCGATGTCCAGAGGTTTCACTCGCCGGTCTACCGTCTCCACCCGCACAGCGGGCCTGCAACGTTGCACGCTGTCGCTGCTGACCCTGGCCATGCTGGCCGGCGGCGTCTGCAGCCTGCCGGCGCTGGCCGCCGAGCCCGCCCAGGCAGCCAACCCGCGCATGGGTGACTACCGCTTCGCCATTGCCCAGCAGCCGCTGGTGTCGGCGCTCAACGCGTTTACCGCCGTCACCGGCTGGCAGGTGGGGTTGTCCGCCGAGCTGGCCGAAGGTGTCGCCTCGCCAGGCGTGCGCGGCTCGATGCCGCCCGAGCAGGCCCTGCGCCAGATGCTCGCCGGCACCCAGCTGAACTACCGCAAGCTCAGTGCCGGCAATGTGGTGATCGAGCGCGCCGCCTCCAACGCCATCACCCTGCAGCAGGTGACCGTCAGCGCCACCCGTACCGCGCAGGACGTGAACCAGGTGCCAAGCACGGTGAGCGTGCAGACCCGCGAGCAGCTGGACCGCAGCAACGTCAACACCATCAAGGACCTGGTGCGCTACGAGCCAGGCGTCTCGGTCAGCGGCGTCGGCCAGCGCAGCGGCCTCAACGGCTACAACATCCGCGGCATCGATGGCGAGCGCGTACTGACCCAGATCGATGGCGTGTCGATCCCCGACAGCTACTTCTACGGCCCCTACGCCCAGACCCAGCGCAACTACGTCGACCCCGAGATCGTCAAGCGCGTGGAGATCCTGCGCGGCCCGGCCTCGGTGCTGTACGGCAGCAACGCCATCGGCGGCGCGGTCAGCTACTTCACCCTCGACCCGGACGACATCATCAAGCCGGGCAAGGACGTGGGCGCACGCCTCAAGGCCGGCTACAGCTCGGCCGACGAGAGCTGGCTGACCTCGGCCACCGTGGCCGGGCGCGAGGGCGACTTCGACGGCCTGCTGCACCTGAGCCAGCGCAACGGCCACGAGACCGAGTCCTACGGCAGCCACAGCGGCGATGGCCTGGCGCGCACCGAGGCCAACCCGCAGGATGCGCGCACCACAAACGTGCTGGCCAAGCTGGGCTGGAACTACGCCGACGACGCGCGGCTGGGCCTGACCTACGAGCGCTACAAGGATGATCGCGATACCAACCAACTGAGCGCCGTTGGCGGGCCGTTCATTCCAGGTTTTCCCGCGATGAATTCCTATCGCGCACGCAGCGGCAACGACACCGTCAGCCGCGAGCGTTTCGGCCTCAACCATGAGCTTGCCCTGGACAGCCTGCTGGCCGACAACATGAAGTGGAGCCTGAACTATCAGGTCGGCAAGACCGATCAGCGCACTGACGAGCTGTATGTGGCCGGTGGGCGCGAAGTGGCGCGCGATCGCAAGACGCTCTACCAGGACCGCCAATGGATACTCGACGCCCAGTTCGACAAGGCCTTCACCCTGGGCAGCACCGAGCACCTGCTGACCTACGGCACCACACTCAAGCAGCAGAAGGTCACCGGGTCGCGCAGCGGCACCGCCACCTGCCTGAATGCCGGGGGCACTTGCGGCGCCATCGGCGATGCCAGCCCGCGCGACGCCCAGGTCAAGGTCAGCGACTTCCCGGACCCAACCATCAATACCTACAGCCTGTTCGCGCAGGACGAGATCCGCTGGAACGACTGGACCTTCCTGCCGGGTGCGCGCTATGACTACACCCAGCTCAAGCCGCACCTGACCGACGAGTTCCTGGCCACCCTGCCTACCGGGCCGACCACCACCGTCAACGACAAGCAGAAGAACTGGCACCGCGTGTCGCCCAAGTTCGGCGTGACCTATGCCTTCAACGACAACTACACCTGGTACGGCCAGTACGCCGAGGGCTTCCGCACCCCGACGGCCAAGGCACTGTACGGGCGCTTCGAGAACCTGGCCGGCAACTACGTGGTCGAGCCCAACCCCGACCTGGAGCCGGAGAAGAGCAAGGGCTACGAGACCGGCCTGCGCGGCAACTTCGACGCGGGCAACTTCGCCGTCGCGGTGTTCTACAACAAGTACCGCGACTTCATCAACGAAGACGCCCTGGTCAACGGCAAGGACGCGATGGACTTCCGTGCCGAGAACATCAAGCACGCCACCATCAAGGGCGCCGAATTCAAGGGCCGCCTGAACCTGGACCACTTCGGTGCACCGCAGGGCCTGTACACCCAGGGCTCGGTGGCCTACACCTACGGGCGCAACAACGACACCGGCGAGCCGCTCAACAGCATCAACCCGCTGACCGGCGTGGTTGGCCTGGGCTACGAGCAGGAAAGTTACGGCGGCCTGCTGAGCTGGACACTGGTCAAGCGCAAGACCCGTGTCGACGACAACCAGTTCAAGGCGCCCGATGGTGCCAGCAGCCACTTCCGTACCCCCGGCTACGGCGTTCTGGACCTGAGCGGCTTCTACAAGGTGAGCAACGACGTGACGATCAACGCAGGCATCTACAACCTGGCCGACAAGAAATACTGGCAGTGGGATGACGTTCGTGCCTACGACGGTGTCGGCGAGGCATCGGTGACCCAGCCGGCCAACATGGACCGCCTGACCATGCCGGGGCGCAACTTCGCCATCAACCTGGTGTGGGATATCTAGACGCTACGCCGGCAAGGCCGGCTCCCACAGGGAGCTGGCCTGCCGGCGAATGGCGCGCAACCTTTTTTACTATTTCCACGCCCCTCATTCGTCTAGTTACTAACGTCTAGTCACCCGCTCACCATTTCCCAAGGATGCCCCATGACCGCAACCGCCGAACGCCCTGCCCTGCGCTCGCAGCGCCTCAACCAGCTCACCCATGCGCCGCACAGCGAGCTCGATGCGCTGGTCAAGTCCCATGCCCCCTTCGACACCCGCGAAAGCTTCGCCCGTTTCGTGGTCGCCCAGTACCTGTTCCAGTCCGAACTCCAGGCGCTGTACAACGACCCGCAACTGATCGCCATCGTGCCCGACCTGGCCGAGCGCTGCCGCGCCGAACAGGCCCGCCTCGACCTCGCCGACCTCGACACCGCAGTACCGGCCGCCTTCCCCGGCGCCGTGCACAAGCCGAGCCTGGGCGCCGCCATGGGCTGGATATTCGTCTCCGAAGGCTCCAAACTCGGCGCCGCGTTCCTGATCAAGCGCGCCGTCGGCCTGGGCCTGTCGGACAGCTTCGGTGCCCGTCACCTGGGCGAGCCGGCCGGTGGTCGCGCCGAGGGCTGGAAGCAGTTCACCCGCATCCTCGACGGTCTGGAGCTCAGCGCCGAAGAAGAAGCGGCCGCTGAACAAGGCGCCGTGGCTGCGTTCGAACGTTTTACCGAGTTGCTCAAACACGCCTACGCCACCGCGCCCAAGGCCGAGCTGGCCTGATGCGTGCCGGGCCGGCCAGCCGCGCTGGCAGCCGGCCCTCACCTGTGCAGTCAATGGACCCCATGACCCGCCCATCCACCTCCAAGCTGTCCCGCGTGCTGTTCGGCCTGCTTGCCTATGTAAGCCTGGGCATCGGCCTGGTGGCCATCGTGATCCCCGGCCTGCCGACCACCGAGTTCATCCTGCTCGCGGCCTGGGCTGCCACGCGCAGCTCGCCGCGCCTGAGCGCCTGGTTGGAAAACCACCGGTTGTTCGGGCCGATCCTGCACAACTGGCGCAACGGCAAGGTGATTCAGCGCCGGGCCAAGGTCAGCGCCACGCTCAGCATGCTGCTGTGCGCCGGCCTGATGCTGGTGTTCATCGGCCTGCGCTGGCCGGTAGGGCTCGCCATCGGCGGCATGGCCCTGGGCAACCTGTGGATCTGGTCGCGCCCCGAGCGCGTGCCTGCCGCCCCGCATTTGACCAATCAGCCCTGATGGTCTGCAATGGCCCACCAACGGGAGGGCCAACCATGAGTCATGTTCTCAACAGCATCGTCAGCGCCCTGGGGCTTGCCCAGGATGCGCTTGAGCACCTGCACCTGCACACTGCAGGAGCCCTGCCATCGACCTTCGAAGTCACCGAACTGGCCAGTGCCAGCATTGCCGCCACGGGCCTGGCCATTGCCGACCTGCTCGCCGGCCAGACCGGCACGCGCCCCGGGGTGCAGGTGGACCGACGTCTGAGTTCCCTGTGGTTCGCCACCAGCATTCGCCCCCAGGGCTGGAGCCTGCCGCCGCTGTGGGACGCCGTGGCAGGCGATTACCCGACCCGCGATGGCTGGATCCGGCTGCACACCAACGCCGCGCATCACCGCGCCGCTGCCGAACGGGTGCTGGGAGCGGTACACGACCGCGATCAGATGGCCCGGCGGGTTGCCGGGTGGGAGGCAGAGGCGCTGGAAACTGCCGTGGTGGCTGCGGGCGGATGTGCCGCGCAGATGCGCAGCTGGCAGCAATGGTCGGCGCACCCGCAGGGCATGGCGGTCAATGCCGAGCCGCTGATCGATCGCAAGGTTGGGCCGGCTGGCGAACTCAAGGGCTGGACCGGCACCGCGGCGCAGCCGCTCAAGGACGTACGCGTGCTGGACCTGACGCGCATTCTTGCCGGGCCCGTTGCCAGCCGCCTGCTGGCGGGGTTCGGTGCCGACGTGTTGCGCATCGATCCGCCGGGCTGGGAGGAGCCCTCGGTGGTGGCCGAGGTGACCTTGGGCAAGCGCTGCGCGCGCCTGGACCTGCATGCTGCAGAGGACCGCGCGGTGTTCGAAGGCCTGCTGGCAGGTGCCGATATCCTCCTGCACGGCTACCGCGCCGACGCGCTGGAGCGCCTCGGCTATGGCGCCGAACAACGGCGCAGGCTCAACCCCGGGCTGATCGATGTCAGCCTCAATGCCTATGGCTGGAGCGGCCCGTGGCAGCATCGTCGCGGCTTCGACAGCCTGGTGCAGATGAGCAGCGGGATCGCTCGCGAGGGCATGCGCTGGCGTCAGGGCGAGCGGCCGGTGCCGTTGCCGGTGCAGGCCCTGGACCATGCCACCGGCTACCTGATGGCGGCTGCCGCGATCCGTGCACTGGATGAGCGGCTGCGCAGCGGCTGTGGCGGCTCGGCGCGTCTGTCGCTGGCGCGCACGGCCAAGCTGCTGGTGGACCAGGGCACGGTGATCGAGGACTTGCCGTTGGCCGGCGAAACCGAGGCAGACCTGGCCCCGGCCGTGGAGCAGACGCCGTGGGGGCCGGCCAGGCGCCTGCAGGCGCCGTTGCAGGTGCAAGGCGCGCCGCTGGTATGGGCGCGGGGGGCTTGCGAGCTGGGGTCGGCCGAGCCTCGCTGGTGACCGCCAGAGGCTCTTCGCCGGCAAGGCCGGCTCCTACAGAAGGTCGCACCAACCTGTAGGAGCCGGCCTTGCCGGCGAACACCTCGACACCGCTCTAAAGCGTCAACCACCCCGCATACAACGCATACGCCGCCACCCCCGCCCCCACCAGCACCGCCGCGAAAATCAGCTTCTCCCACCCGGTGAACAGCGGCTGCCCCTGCTCGTGCTTGGCGCGGTAGAACAGGATCACCCCCGGCGCGTACAACAGCGCCGACAGCAGCAGGTACTTCAGCCCCCCGGCGTAAAGCAGCCAGATCGCATACACCAGCGCCACCCCGGCCACCAGCAGGTCCTTGCGCCGCGCCCCGGGGTGGCGCTCATAGGTTTCCCCGCGCAGGGCCAGCAGAAACGCATAGGCCGCCGACCACAGGTACGGCACCAGGATCATCGACGACGCCAGGTAGATCAGGCTGGTGTAGGTGCCCGCCGAGAACAGCGTGATCAGCAGGAACAGCTGGATCATGCAGTTGGTCATCCACAGCGCATTGACCGGCACATGATTGGCATTCTCGCGGGTCAGAAACCGCGGCATGGTCTTGTCGCGGGCGGTGGCGAACAGGATCTCGGCACACAGCAACGCCCACGACAGCAGCGCCCCCAGCAGCGACACCGCCAGCCCCAGGCTGATCAGCAGCCCGCCCCAGGGCCCGACGATATGCTCCATCACCGAGGCCAGCGACGGGTTCTGCAAGCCGGCAAGCTCCGGCTGGGTCATCACCCCCAGCGAAAGCACGTTGACCAGCACCAGCAGCGCCAGCACCCCGAGAAAGCCGATCACCGTGGCCTTGCCCACGTCCGAACGCCTTTCGGCACGGGCCGAATACACGCTGGCGCCCTCGATGCCGATGAACACGAACACGGTCACCAGCATCATGTTGCGCACCTGGTCCAGCACCCCGCCGAACTTGGGGTTGCTCAGCCCCCAGATGTCGCGGGTGAAGATATCGGCACGAAACGCCACCGCCGCGATCACGATGAACATCACCAGCGGCACCACCTTGGCCACGGTGGTCACCAGGTTGATGAACGCCGCCTCCTTGATGCCGCGCAGTACCAGAAAGTGCACCGCCCACAGCAATAGCGAAGCGCAGGCGATGGCGATCGGCGTGTTGCCCTCCCCGAACACCGGAAAGTAGAAGCCCAGGGTGCTGAACAGCAGCACGAAGTAGCCCACGTTGCCCAGCCAGGCGCTGATCCAGTAACCCCAGGCCGACGAAAAGCCCATGTACTCGCCAAACCCGGCCTTGGCATAGGCATATACACCCGAATCGAGCTCGGGCTTGCGGTTGGCCAGGGTCTGGAACACGAACGCCAGCGCCAGCATGCCGACGGCGGTGATGCCCCAGCCGATCAGCACGGCGCCGACGTCGGCCCGCGCGGCCATGTTCTGCGGCAGCGAGAAGATACCGCCACCGATCATCGAGCCCACCACCAGCGCGACGAGCGCACCCAAGCGCAGTTTCTGTCCTGGTTCGGACATGCAGTTCCCCTTTTCGTCCCGCGTTGTCATGGTGCTGTTACACACTAGGCCTAAATATAAGCACAGCCCTGACGTTTATAGTGGATTGTCTTCAAAACTATAACCTTCATAACTAGTACGTCTATGCCGAGGCGAACTAAACAGTGAGTTTTGCGTACCCCATCTACTTCATCAAGCAAACAAGATCTTTTCTCGTCAAAAATTTGCTAAACCCGTAAAAGCGACTAGCTTCAAATCTCGCAGCCATTCAGAGCGAATGCTCTAGAAAAAGGCTGGAGGTGCCATTGCACAAGGCTTGCGGGGTGTCGGCGAGGCGCCGGCTGCAGCGCTTCAAGTCCTTCAACAACAATGGAATGTATCAATGAACTGACCTGAATCAGCTCTCGTCACGCTTGCTGGATTTATTCTGGCATCTCTCTTCTCCTGGAATGGAGTTATCCAATGTCAGACACTCCCGGAAAACTACGACTGGGTGCGTTAGTCGCACTTGTAGTGGGTTCCATGATCGGCGGCGGTATCTTCTCGCTGCCGCAGAACATGGCCGCCAGCGCCGATGTCGGCGCCGTGCTGATCGGCTGGGGCATCACCGCCATCGGCATGCTGACCCTGGCCTTCGTGTTCCAGACCCTGGCCAATCGCAAACCTGACCTGGACGGCGGCGTATACGCCTACGCCAAGGCCGGTTTTGGCGACTACATGGGCTTTTCGTCCGCCTGGGGCTACTGGATCAGTGCCTGGCTGGGCAACGTGGGCTACTTCGTACTGCTGTTCAGCACCCTGGGCTACTTCTTCCCGATCTTCGGCGAAGGCAACACCCCGGCGGCGATCATCGGTGCCTCGATCCTGCTGTGGGCAGTGCACTTTCTGGTGCTGCGCGGCATCAAGGAAGCAGCGTTCATCAACCTGGTCACCACCGTGGCCAAGGTCGTGCCACTGGCGCTGTTCATCCTGATTGCCCTGTTCGCGTTCAAGCTGGACATCTTCACCGCCGACATCTGGGGCACGATGAACCCGGACCTGGGCAGCGTGATGAACCAGGTGCGCAACATGATGCTGGTCACCGTGTGGGTGTTCATCGGCATCGAGGGCGCCAGCATCTTCTCGGCCCGCGCCGAAAAACGCTCCGACGTGGGCAAGGCCACCGTGATCGGCTTCATCACCGTGCTGCTGTTCCTGGTACTGGTGAACGTGCTGTCGCTGGGCATCATGACCCAACCGGAACTGGCCAAGCTGCAGAACCCGTCGATGGCCGCCGTGCTGGAGCACGTGGTCGGTCACTGGGGCGCGGTGCTGATCAGCGTCGGCCTGATCGTCTCGCTGCTGGGGGCCCTGCTGTCGTGGGTACTGCTGTGCGCCGAAATCATGTTCGCCGCAGCCAAGGACCACACCATGCCGGAGTTCCTGCGCCGCGAGAACGCCAACCACGTGCCGGCCAACGCCCTGTGGCTGACCAACGCCATGGTGCAGATCTTCCTGGTCATCACGCTGTTCTCGGCCAGTACCTACCTGTCGCTGATCTATCTCGCCACCTCGATGATCCTGGTGCCCTACCTGTGGTCGGCGGCCTATGCGTTCCTGCTGGCACTGCGCAGCGAAACCTATGAACAGGCCCTGGCCGAACGCAAGAAAGACCTGATCATCGGCGGTATCGCACTGCTCTATGCCATCTGGCTGCTGTACGCCGGTGGCGTCAAGTACCTGCTGCTCTCGGCCCTGCTGTATGCCCCTGGCGTGGTGCTGTTCGCCAAGGCCAAGCGCGAGGTGGGCCAACCGATCTTTACCAACGTGGAGAAGCTGATCTTCGCCGCCGTAGTCATCGGCGCCCTGGTGGCGGCCTATGGCCTGTACGACGGCTTCCTGACTCTGTAACCCCCCGTATTCGCAACTTGGAGGAAATGAACCATGTCCACGGAAAAAGCTAAGTACGGCGTACATTCCGAAGCCGGCAAACTGCGCAAAGTGATGGTTTGCTCCCCAGGCCTGGCTCACCAGCGCCTGACCCCGAACAACTGCGACGAACTGCTGTTCGACGACGTACTCTGGGTCGCCCAGGCCAAGCGCGACCACTTCGACTTCGTGACCAAGATGCGCGAGCGCGGCATCGAAGTGCTGGAAATGCACAACCTGCTGACCGACATCGTCGCGATGCCCGAAGCACTGGACTGGATTCTGGAGCGCAAGGTCACCGCCGACTCGGTGGGCCTGGGCCTGATCAACGAAGTGAAATCCTGGCTGCGCAGCCTGGAGCCGCGACACATCGCCGAGTACCTGATCGGCGGCGTCTCGGCCGATGACCTGCCCGACAGCTTCGGTGGCAAGACCATCCAGATGTTCCGCGACTTCCTGGGCCACTCCAGCTTCATCCTGCCGCCGCTGCCCAACACCCAGTTCACCCGCGACACCACCTGCTGGATCTACGGCGGCGTGACGCTGAACCCGATGTACTGGCCGGCGCGTCGCCAGGAGACCCTGCTGACCACCGCCATCTACAAGTTCCACCCGCAGTTCACCAATGCCGATTTCGAGATCTGGTACGGCGACCCGGACAAGGACCACGGCAACTCCACCCTCGAAGGCGGCGACGTGATGCCTATCGGCAACGGCGTGGTACTGATCGGCATGGGCGAACGCACGTCGCGTCAGGCCATCGGCCAACTGGCGCTGAACCTGTTCAAGAACAAGGCCGTGGAACGCGTGATCGTGGCCGGGCTGCCGAAGTCCCGCGCTGCGATGCACCTGGACACCGTGTTCAGCTTCTGCGACCGCGACCTGGTCACGATCTTCCCCGAAGTGGTGAACCAGATCGTCGCCTTCACCCTGCAACCCGACGAAAGCAAGCAGGGCGGCATCGACATCCGCCGCGAAGAAGCCAGCTTCCTCGATGTGGTGGCCAAGGCCCTCAAGCTGCCCAAGCTGCGCGTGGTTGAAACCGGTGGCAACAGCTTCGCCGCCGAACGCGAGCAGTGGGACGACGGCAACAACGTGGTGGCCGTGGAGCCGGGCGTGGTCATCGGCTACGACCGCAACACCTACACCAACACCCTGCTGCGCAAGGCCGGTGTCGAGGTCATCACCATCAGTGCCGGCGAACTGGGCCGCGGACGTGGGGGCGGCCACTGCATGACCTGCCCGATCGTGCGCGACCCAATCGACTACTAAAACGACCATCGTCCGGCCGTGCCCACAAGGCGCCGGCCGGGCCGATCAGCCCTTTGCGTTCTAAAAGAACAGGAGCAACATCATGGCGTTCAACATCCACAACCGCAGCCTGCTGAGCCTGGAACACCACACCCCGCGCGAGCTGCGCTACCTGCTGGACCTGTCCCGTGACCTCAAGCGTGCCAAGTACACCGGCACCGAGCAGCAGCACCTCAAGGGCAACAACATTGCGCTGATTTTCGAGAAGACCTCGACCCGCACCCGTTGCGCCTTCGAAGTGGCCGCCTATGACCAGGGCGCCAACGTCACCTACATCGACCCCAACTCCTCGCAGATCGGCCACAAGGAGAGCATGAAGGACACCGCCCGCGTGCTCGGGCGCATGTACGATGCCATCGAGTACCGTGGCTTCAAGCAGGAAGTGGTCGAGGAGCTGGCCAAGTTCGCCGGCGTACCGGTGTTCAACGGCCTCACCGACGAATACCACCCCACCCAGATGATCGCCGACGTGCTGACCATGCGCGAGCATGCCGACAAGCCGATCCACGACATCAGCTACGCCTACCTGGGCGATGCGCGCAACAACATGGGCAACTCGCTGCTGCTGGTCGGCTCCAAGCTGGGCATGGACGTGCGTATCTGTGCGCCCAAGGCCCTGTGGCCGCATGACGACCTGGTGGCACGCTGCAAACAGTACGCAGAGGAAAGCGGTGCCCGCATCACCCTCACCGAAGACCCGAAAGCTGCGGTCAAGGGCGTGGACTTCATCCACACCGACGTGTGGGTATCGATGGGCGAGCCGGTCGAAGCCTGGGGCGAACGCATCAAGCAACTGCTGCCATACCAGGTCAACGCCGAGCTGATGAAGGCCACCGGCAACCCACGCACCAAGTTCATGCACTGCCTGCCGGCGTTCCACAACTCCGACACCAAGGTCGGCAAGCAGATCGCCGAGCAGTACCCGCACCTGGCCAACGGCATCGAAGTGACCGATGACGTGTTCGAGTCGCCGGCCTGCATCGCCTTCGAGCAGGCGGAAAACCGCATGCACACGATCAAGGCGATCCTGGTGTCGACCCTGGCCGACCTGTAACCCCGCCGGGAGCCGGCGCTGCCGGCTCCTGCACCCTAGAAAGGACATCATCATGCGTATCGTTGTTGCATTGGGCGGCAACGCCCTGCTGCGCCGCGGCGAGCCCCTTACCGCCGACAATCAGCGCGCCAACATCCGTATCGCCGCCGAACAGATCGCCAAGATCCACCCCGGCAACGAACTGGTCATCGCCCACGGCAACGGCCCGCAGGTCGGCCTGCTGTCGCTGCAGGCGCAATCCTACAAACCCGACGAAGCCTACCCGCTGGACGTGCTCGGTGCCGAAACCGAAGGCATGATCGGCTACATCATCGAACAGGAGCTGGGCAACCTGCTGGACTTCGAGGTGCCCTTCGCCACCCTGCTGACCCAGGTGGAAGTGGACGCCAACGACCCTGCCTTCAAGGACCCGACCAAGTTCATCGGCCCGGTCTACGGCAAGGAAGAAGCCGAGCGCCTGGCCAAGGAAAAAGGCTGGGTGGTCAAGGCCGACGGCGACAAGTTCCGCCGCGTGGTGGCCAGCCCCAAACCCAAGCGCATCTTCGAGATCCGCCCGATCAAGTGGCTGCTGGAAAAGAGCAGTATCGTGATCTGTGCCGGGGGTGGCGGCATCCCCACCATGTATGGTGAGAACGGCAAGCTGCAGGGCATCGAGGCGGTGATCGACAAGGACCTGTGCTCGTCGCTGCTGGCCGAACAGCTGGACGCCGACCTGCTGGTGATTGCCACGGACGTGAACGCGGCGTATGTCGACTTCAACAAGCCGACCCAGAAAGCCATCGCCCAGGCCCACCCGGACGAACTGGAGCGCCTGGGCTTTGCCGCAGGCTCCATGGGGCCGAAGGTGCAGGCCGCTTGCGACTTTGCCCGGCACACCGGCAAAGTAGCGGTTATCGGCTCGCTGGCCGATATCGAAGACATCGTCAAGGGCACTGCCGGCACTCGGGTGAGTACGTCCAAGCCGGGTATCGACTACCGTTGATGCAGTTGGGCGGATCTGCAGGTCCGCCCGTTTCAACCTTCCAGAGGAGCCGCCATGGCCATATTCGAACCCGGTCATCTGCACATCGAGCGCCATGCGCTGAACAAGGCCGATTACAGCTACAACCTGTGCATCGACTACAAGGTTGAGCAGGATCCCAAGGAAGGCAAAGGCATGAGTTTTCGCATGCATGGCACCATCGAGGACAAGCCGATGGACGAAACCTTCTTCATGCCCAAGGACCAGGCCTTCGACTTCGCGCGGCAGGCCTCGATCATCGCGCAGAAGTACGGCATGCCCAAAACCGCCAGCATCAGCTCGCTGCACAAGATCTACGACATGATGTTCGAGGATGTGCGCGCACAGCTCGATGTGAAATCGGGCGACCCGGTCAAGCCCGAGCACCTGGGCTAGCTCACCACGACCTCATCGCGGGTCAAGCCCGCTCCCACAAAAATCACCTGCGCCTGTGGGAGCGGGCTTGACCCGCGATTCGACCGCACCACGCCCGCCAAGGCATACTTGCCATCCCGGCAAGCCAGAACATCCCCCCATGCGTATCCACGTCAGCTTCATCGACCGCGTCGGCATCACCCAGGAAGTGCTGGCCCTGCTCGGTGCCCGCCACCTCAACCTGGACGCCGTGGAGATGGTGCCGCCCAACGTCTACATCGACGCCCCGACCCTGAGCCCCGACGTGCTCGAAGAGCTGCATGACGCGCTGTTCAACGTGCACGGCGTGCAAAGCGTGAAAGTGGTCGACATCCTCCCCGGACAGCGCCGCCACCTGCAACTCGATGCCCTGCTCGCCGCCATGAGCGACCCGGTCCTGGCCCTGGACAGCGCCGGCCATGTGCTGCTGGCCAACCCCGCATTGATCGCCCTGTGCGGCCAGGACCCGGAGGGCCGCTCGGTGGGTGAGCTGTTCGGCGACCCGCAACTGCTCGATGCGCTGATCGAACAGGGTTTCCACCTGCCCCTGCGCGAAGTCACCCTCAACGGCCAGACCCTGCTGCTCGACGCCACCCCGATCACCAACGCCGGCGCCCTGCTGACGCTGTACCAGGCCAACCGCATCGGCGAACGCCTGTCGGCCCTGCACCACGACCATGCCGAAGGCTTCGACGCGCTGCTCGGCGACTCGCCGCCCATCCGTACCCTCAAGGCCCGCGCCCTGCGTGTGGCGGCGCTGGATGCGCCGCTGCTGATCCACGGCGAGACCGGCACCGGCAAGGAACTTGTAGCCCGTGCCTGCCACGCCATCAGCAGCCGCCACAACGCACCCTTCCTGGCACTGAACTGTGCGGCGCTGCCGGAGAACCTGGCCGAGAGCGAGCTGTTCGGCTACGCCCCCGGTGCCTTCACCGGCGCGCAACGCGGCGGCAAGCCGGGGCTGATGGAGCTGGCCAACCAGGGCACGGTGTTTCTCGATGAAATCGGCGAGATGTCGCCTTACCTTCAGGCCAAGCTGCTGCGGTTTCTGAGCGATGGCAGCTTTCGCCGCGTGGGCGGTGATCGCGAGGTCAAGGTCAACGTGCGCATCCTCAGCGCCACCCACCGCGACCTGGAAAAGATGGTTGCCGAAGGCAGTTTTCGCGAAGACCTGTTCTACCGCCTGAACGTGCTCAACCTGGAAGTGCCGCCGCTGCGCGAGCGTGGCCAGGACATCCTGATGCTGGCCCGTGCCTTCATGCGCCAGGCCTGCACGCAGATCCAGCGTCCGCTGTGCCGGCTGGCGCCGGGCACCTACCCGGCGTTGCTGGGCAACCGCTGGCCGGGCAACGTGCGCCAGTTGCAGAACGTGATCTTTCGCGCTGCGGCCATCTGCGAGAGCAGCCTGGTGGATATTGGTGACCTGGACATTGCCGGCACCTCGGTGGCGCGCCAAAGCGATGGTGAAGTGGCCAGCCTGGAGCAGGCCGTGGAGAACTTCGAGCGTGGCCTGCTGGAAAAGCTCTACGCCACCTACCCCTCCACCCGCCAGTTGGCCAGCCGCTTGCAGACTTCGCACACGGCTATCGCGCATCGGCTGCGCAAGTATGGCATTCCCGGAAAGGAAACCCTTCCGTAGCGAATTCGATACACCGTATCGATTTCGCTACATCGCCCGTTTGCCACTGTAATGCAAGGTTTTGATCCCTCTGCGCTTTTTCAATACTCGACAGGTGTAGCGATTTCGCTACGACCTGCATAACGAGCACCGCTGACAAATACATAACCAATTGATTTGTAAGCATTTTTTATAAATGGCCACGAACTTGCTAAGGAGATGTCAGTTCCGGGCTGGCCTGATGGTGAGCCCTACCGCCCCCCTGAGGAGTTCCCATGAGCGAGTTGCGTTTTACCGAAGATCACGAATGGCTGCGCGCCGAAGCCGACGGCAGCGTCACGGTCGGGATCACCGCCTTTGCCCAGAACGCATTGGGTGACGTGGTCTATGTGCAACTGCCGGAACTGCAAACCTACGAAGCCGGGGCCGAAGCCTCCACCGTCGAATCGGTCAAAGCCGCCAGCGGCGTGTACATGCCGCTGACCGGTGAAGTGGTGGCAGTCAACGAACAGTTGCAGGACAGCCCCGAGCTGGTCAACGAAGATCCGCTGGGCGAAGGCTGGTTCTTCCGCTTCATCCCGGCCGATGCCGGCGCCGTCGCGCAACTGCTCGACCAGGACGCCTACGACCGTCTGATCAAAGCCAACGCCGACGCCTGAGGAAATCACCATGACCATCAACCTCGGCACCGCCAATCAGTTCATCGCCCGTCATATCGGCCCGCGCGACACCGACGAGCAGGCCATGCTCGCCACCCTGGGCTTCGACTCGCTGGAGGCCATGAGCGCCGCCGTGATCCCCGACAGCATCAAGGGCACCAGCGTGCTCGAGCTCGGTGACGGGCAGAGCGAAGCCGATGCCCTGGCCTCGCTCAAGGCCATCGCCGGCAAGAACCAGCTGTTCAAGAGCTTCATCGGCCAGGGCTACTACAACACCCACACCCCGGCACCGATCCTGCGCAACCTGCTGGAAAACCCGGCCTGGTACACCGCCTATACCCCCTATCAGCCCGAGATTTCCCAGGGCCGCCTGGAAGCGCTGTTGAACTTCCAGACCCTGATCAGCGACCTCACCGGCTTGCCGATCGCCAACGCCTCCCTGCTCGACGAAGCCACGGCCGCCGCCGAAGCCATGACGTTCTGCAAGCGCCTGAGCAAGAACAAGGGCAGCCACGCCTTCTTCGCCTCGGTGCATTGCCACCCGCAGACCCTCGACGTGCTGCGCACCCGTGCCGAGCCGCTGGGCATCGAGGTGGTGGTGGGCGACGAGCGCGAGCTGGGCGACGTGAGCGCCTTCTTCGGCGCCCTGCTGCAGTACCCGGCCAGCAACGGCGAGGTGTTCGACTACCGCGAACTGGTGGAGCGCCTGCACGCCGCCAACGCGCTGGTGGCGGTAGCCGCCGACCTGCTGGCGCTGACCCTGCTGACCCCGCCGGGTGAGTTCGGCGCCGACGTGGCCATCGGCAGCGCCCAGCGCTTCGGCGTGCCGCTGGGCTTCGGCGGCCCGCATGCGGCGTACTTCTCCACCCGCGATGCGTTCAAGCGCGACATGCCCGGGCGCCTGGTCGGCGTGTCCATCGACCGCTTCGGCAAGACCGCCCTGCGCCTGGCCATGCAGACCCGCGAGCAGCACATCCGCCGCGAGAAGGCCACCAGCAACATCTGCACCGCCCAGGTACTGCTGGCCAACATCGCCAGCATGTACGCCGTGTACCACGGCCCGCAGGGCCTCAAGCAGATCGCCCAGCGCACCCACCAGCTGACCGCGATCCTGGCCAGCGGCCTCAAGGCACTGGGCGTGAGCGTGCAGAACGCCGCGTTCTTCGACACCCTGACCCTGGCCACCGGTGGCGCGACTGCCTCGCTGCATGAACAGGCGCGCGCCCGCCAGCTCAACCTGCGCCAGATCGATGCCGAGCACCTGGGCCTGTCGCTGGATGAAACCAGCACCCAGGCCGATGTCGAGGCCCTGTGGCAGCTGTTCGCCAATGGCCAGGCCGTACCGGACTTCGCCGCGCTGGCCGCTGCCACGCCAGCACGACTGCCGACCGCCCTGCTGCGCCAGTCGGCCATCCTCGAACACCCGGTGTTCAACCGCTACCACAGCGAAACCGAACTGATGCGCTACCTGCGCAAGCTGGCCGACAAGGACCTGGCGCTGGACCGCACCATGATCCCGCTGGGCTCGTGCACCATGAAGCTCAATGCCGCCAGCGAAATGATCCCGGTGACCTGGGCCGAGTTCGGCAACCTGCACCCCTTTGCCCCCGCCGAGCAGAGCCAGGGCTACCAGCAACTGACCGACGAGCTGGAGGCCATGCTGTGCGCCGCCACTGGCTATGACGCCGTGTCGTTGCAGCCCAACGCCGGTTCGCAGGGCGAATACGCCGGCCTGCTGGCGATCCGCGCCTACCACCAGAGCCGGGGCGATGCCCGCCGCGATATCTGCCTGATTCCCTCCTCGGCCCACGGCACCAACCCGGCCACCGCACACATGGCCGGCATGCGCGTGGTGGTCACTGCGTGCGATGCCCGTGGCAACGTCGACATCGACGACCTGCGCGCCAAGGCCATCGAGCACCGCGACCAGTTGGCCGCGCTGATGATCACCTACCCGTCCACCCACGGCGTGTTCGAGGAGGCCATCGGCGAGATCTGCGCGATCATCCACGACAACGGCGGCCAGGTGTACATCGACGGCGCCAACATGAATGCGATGGTCGGCCTGTGCGCACCGGGCAAGTTCGGCGGCGACGTGTCCCACCTGAACCTGCACAAGACCTTCTGCATCCCCCACGGCGGTGGCGGCCCGGGCGTCGGCCCGATCGGCGTCAAGGCGCACCTGGCGCCGTTCCTGCCGGGCCATGCGCACCTGCACAACCCCCAGGGCGCGGTATGCGCGGCGCCGTTCGGCAGTGCCAGCATCCTGCCGATCACCTGGATGTACATCCGCATGATGGGCGGCGCCGGGCTCAAGCGTGCGTCGCAGATGGCGATCCTGAATGCCAACTACATCGCCCGCCGCCTGGAAGAGCACTATCCTGTGTTGTACACCGGCGGCAATGGCCTGGTGGCGCACGAGTGCATCCTGGACCTGCGCCCGCTCAAGGACAGCAGCGGCATCAGCGTCGACGACGTGGCCAAGCGCCTGATCGACTTCGGCTTCCATGCCCCGACCATGTCGTTCCCGGTGGCCGGCACGTTGATGATCGAGCCGACCGAGAGCGAGGCCAAGGAGGAACTGGACCGCTTCTGCAACGCCATGATCTGTATTCGCGAAGAGATTCGCGCAGTGGAGAACGGCAGCCTGGACAAGGACGACAACCCGCTGAAGAACGCCCCGCACACCGCCGCCGAGCTGGCCGGCGAATGGCCCCACGGCTATAGCCGCCAGCAGGCGGTGTACCCGCTGCCATCGCTGGTGGAGGCCAAGTACTGGCCACCCGTGGGGCGTGTCGACAACGTGTTCGGCGACCGCAACCTGATCTGCGCCTGCCCGTCGATCGAAAGCTATCAGGACGCCTGAGGGCCTCTTCGCCGGCAAGGCCGGCTCCTGCAGGGCCCGCGCGCATCTGTAGGGGCCGGCCTTGCCGGCGAAGCTTTTCAACCTGCACGAGGGTACGACCATGTCACTCAGCGTCTTCGACCTGTTCAAGATCGGCATCGGCCCCTCCAGCTCCCATACCGTCGGGCCGATGCGCGCAGCCGCGCGTTTTGCCGAGGGCCTGCGCCGCGACGACCTGCTGGCCAGTACCGCCAGCGTCAAGGTCGAGCTGTACGGCTCGCTCGGCGCCACCGGCAAGGGCCACGGCAGCGACAAGGCGGTGCTGCTGGGGCTTGAGGGCGAACACCCCGACAGCGTCGACACCGACACCATCGCAGCGCGCCTGCAGGCGATCCGCAGCAGCGGGCAGCTCTACCTGCTGGGCGAGCACGCCATCGAGTTCAACGAAAAACAGCACCTGGCGATGATCCGCAAGCCGCTGGCCTTTCACCCCAACGGCATGATCTTTCGTGCCTTCGACGCCGCCGGCCTGCAGGTACGCAGCCGCGAGTACTACTCGGTGGGCGGTGGTTTCGTGGTCGACGAAGGCGCTGCGGGGGCCGATCGTATCGTCGAGGACAGCACCACACTGCCCTACCCGTTCAAGACGGCCCGGGAACTGCTTGGCCACTGCACCACGCATCACCTGAGCATCAGCCAGGTGATGCTGGCCAACGAATCGGCCTGGCGCCCCGAGGCCGAGACCCGCAGCGGCCTGCTGCACATCTGGCAAGTGATGCAGGGCTGCGTGGCCGCCGGCTGTCGCAACGAGGGCATTCTGCCCGGCGGGCTCAAGGTCAAGCGCCGCGCGGCGGCCCTGCACCGCCAGCTGTGCGCCAACCCCGAGGCGAGCCTGCGCGATGCGCTGTCGGTACTCGACTGGGTCAACCTCTATGCCCTGGCGGTCAACGAAGAAAACGCCTCCGGCGGTCGCGTGGTCACCGCCCCCACCAATGGCGCTGCCGGCATCGTGCCGGCGGTGCTGCACTACTACATGCGCTTCATCGGGGGTGCCAGCGAAGACGGCGTGG
Organism: Pseudomonas sp. VE 267-6A; assembly: GCF_024126555.1. NCBI lineage: Bacteria > Pseudomonadati > Pseudomonadota > Gammaproteobacteria > Pseudomonadales > Pseudomonadaceae > Pseudomonas > Pseudomonas sp. VE 267-6A. The sequence goes on along the minus strand of NZ_JAMYBY010000010.1, from coordinate 2,838 downwards.
TGCGCTTTCTGCTCACCGCCGCTGCCATCGGCATCCTGTACAAGGAAAACGCCTCGATCTCGGGGGCCGAAGTGGGCTGCCAGGGTGAGGTCGGGGTGGCCTGTTCGATGGCAGCCGGGGCCCTGTGCGAGGTGCTGGGCGGCAGCGTGCAACAGGTCGAGAACGCCGCCGAAATCGGCATGGAACACAACCTGGGACTGACCTGCGACCCGATTGGCGGGCTGGTCCAGGTGCCCTGCATCGAACGCAATGCCATGGGCTCGGTCAAGGCGATCAACGCGGTGCGCATGGCCTTGCGCGGCGACGGGCAGCACTTCGTCTCGCTCGACAAGGTGATCCGCACCATGCGCCAGACCGGCGCCGACATGAAAAGCAAATACAAGGAGACCGCCCGCGGCGGTCTGGCCGTCAACATCATCGAGTGCTGACAACCTCAAGCCTCTAGAAGGAGTCATCAATGTCCACCGACACACTGCTGCAAACACCGCTTCATGCCCTGCATCTGGAACTGGGCGCGCGCATGGTGCCGTTCGCCGGCTACGACATGCCCGTGCAGTACCCGCTGGGGGTGCTCAAGGAGCACCTGCACACCCGCGAACAGGCCGGCCTGTTCGACGTGTCGCACATGGGCCAGATCCGCCTGGTGGGCGCCGATGCCGCCAAGGCCCTGGAAACCCTGGTGCCGGTCGACATCATCGATTTGCCGGTGGGCATGCAGCGCTACGCGATGTTCACCAACGAACAGGGCGGCATCCTCGACGACCTGATGGTGGCCAACCTGGGCAACGACGAACTGTTCCTGGTGGTCAACGCCGCCTGCAAGGACCAGGACCTGGCCCACCTGCGCCAGCACATCGGCACGCTGTGCCAGGTGCAGCCGCTGTTCGAAGAGCGTGCCCTGCTGGCCCTGCAGGGCCCGGCGGCGGTCAAGGTGCTGCAGCGCCTGGCCCCCGAGGTGGCGGACATGACCTTCATGCAGTTCAAGCCCGTGGTGTTGCTGGGCGTGGACTGCTACGTGAGCCGTTCGGGCTACACCGGTGAAGACGGCTTCGAGATCAGTGTGCCCAGCGCCAGCGCCGAGGCCCTGGCCCGTCACCTGCTGGCCGAGCCGGAAGTGGCCGCCATCGGCCTGGGCGCGCGCGACTCGCTGCGCCTGGAAGCCGGCCTGTGCCTGTACGGGCATGACATGAATGCCCACACCACGCCGATCGAGGCGAGCCTGCTGTGGGCCATCTCCAAGGTACGCCGCGCCGATGGCTCGCGGGCGGGAGGCTTCCCCGGCGCTGCTGCGATCTTCGCCCAGCAGCACAGCGGCGTGGCGCGCAAGCGCGTCGGCCTGCTGCCGCAGGAGCGTACCCCGGTGCGAGAAGGGGCCGAGATCGTCGATGAGGCCGGCACGGTGGTCGGCAGCATCTGCAGCGGAGGCTTCGGGCCCACACTGGGCGCGCCAGTGGCGATGGGATATGTGGACCAGGCCCATGCAGCGCTCGATACACCGCTGTGGGCCATCGTGCGCGGCAAACGGGTGGCGATGAAAGTCAGTAAGATGCCGTTCGTTGCCCAGCGCTACTATCGCGGCTGAAACAGCGCAATTGAAACAAGGTGTCATGGCGCGTTCGGGATATTCGTTTTCGAACGCGTTTTACAACTTTCGAACACGCCCGACAGCGGCCCGCAAACAGCCCCGGAAATTTCCCGCCAGGCCCCGTGGTGCGGCGCTCTGCGGGACTTGTTTTTGCAATCGAAATGAGTGTAGATTCACTGCACTGTGTTTGCATGGGTCGCTATGGTTCGTGACCTGGGCAGTAGCGCCGAGTTTTGCTACAACCCGTTCGACGTCTCTTACTTTCCTGCAACCCAGCCCAGTACTCTTTCAATGAAAGAAACTGTTACTAATTCTAAGTTTCAAAGGAAATAAGACAATGTCCCAACGTCAGAGCGGTACCGTCAAGTGGTTTAACGACGAGAAAGGTTTTGGTTTCATCACTCCAGAAAGCGGTCCGGATCTGTTCGTACACTTCCGCGCTATTCAGGGCAACGGCTTCAAGAGCCTGAAAGAAGGCCAGAAAGTGACCTTCGTTGCTGTGCAGGGCCAAAAAGGCATGCAAGCCGACGAAGTTCAAGCCGAAGCCTGATCTTCATCAACGAAAGAGCCCCTGCTGGCAACAGCAGGGGCTTTTTTGTGCGCGCAATTCCGTAGAATGGGCGCTTTGTCACCCGGAGCCTGAGCGCATGCCCAAGCAACTTCTTCAACCACAGGGCGAGTTCCCCGTGGTCGGCCTGGGCCGTCGCCTGGCCGCAATGTTCTATGACTTCCTGTTGTGCACCGCCCTGCTGATGGTGACCACGCTGGTGTACAAGATGGTGCAGATGGCGATCATCGGCGAGACGCGCATGCGCACCCTGACCGAGGCGGGGGCGCTGGATGGCGATCCATTGCTGTCGACCGTTCTGCTGTTCATGCTGTTCGGCTTCTTCGCCAAGTTCTGGACCCACGGCGGCCAGACCCTTGGCATGCAGGTATGGGGCATCCGCGTGCAGAATGCCGACGGCAGTGCCATCAGCCTGTGGCAGGCACTGCTGCGCTTTGTGGTGTCGATTGCGTCGTGGCTGTGCCTGGGCCTGGGGTTTCTGTGGTCGCTGGTGGACAAGAAAAAACGCGCCTGGCATGACATGTACTCGGAAACCCAGCTGGTGCGGATTCCCAAGCGCAAGAAGTAGAACCGCAGCGCACCGTTCGCCGGCACAGGCAATGTCTAGTCCTGAAATAGGTTTACACCTGTTCAGGTAGGCCGATAGGCCTCAAAACGCCCGATGCACCGCATCGGGCGTTTTGTT